>JBLZXS010000305.1:0-5119 GCA_050285325.1 Acinetobacter sp. | reverse complement strand
GCAAAAGCCTGATACAAGGTCTGGCGATATTGCATAATCGATTTTTCATAATCCAGATTACTGATCGCCACATCTTTCTTCATATCGTTATATTGCAGGAACGGTAAGCTGAGATTTGCACCCAACGTTAAAGCCGGGTTTTGTAACAAGTTGCTTAACGATGTGCTGGAAGAACCTAAATTTCCGGTCAGACTAATGGAAGGATAATAGCTGGCTTTAGTGGCATCTTTGCTTGCCAAAGCCTTACGTAAACGTAATTCGGAGGCTTGTAAATCTGGACGACGTGACAGCAAGTCAGCCGGCAAGCCGGCTGCAATGCTCGGCAAAGCTATACGCGGTAAGCGCTGCGGTTCGGCTATATTCAGTTGCTGTACAGGTTGATTCATCAAAACAGCTAAAGCCGTTCTGGTTTCCACTTTTTGCTGCTCAATCTGGCTTAACGTCGCTCTCTGGCTTTGAACAGACTGTTCAGCAGAAGTTAAATCCAGACCTGAAACCGCTCCAGCACGATATTGGGTGCGTACCAGTTCATAAATCTTTTGCGTACTGGCCAGGTTTTGCTGTGCAACGGCGTAACGCTCGTTCAGATAACCCAATTGCCAGTATAAATTGGCAGTCGTTGCCACCAAGCTTTGTGCTGTACTTTGCAAGTCCTGTTCGGTCGCTAGCGCTTCCCATTTACTGGCTTCAGTTTGACGCGCCAGTTTGCCGAATAAATCCAGTTCATAACTCACGCCGCCACTTAAAGACAAGCCGCGTGAAGCATCATCTCCTGAATTCAGGTCAATACTATGTCCTGCCGAAACGCTGGAGCTCACCCGTGGACCTTGCTTGTTTTGAGCCAAACCCGCTTGCAAACGTGCCTGCTGCAAGTTAATCCCTGCAACTGCCAAATCAGTATTGCTCGCTAACACCTGATTGACCAGTTGATTCAGCTGCGCATCGCCAAACAGGGTCCACCATTGATCTGCATAGACATCGGCATGCACTTGTTGGCTGAGTGCTTTACTGTTCTGGAAATTGCCTGGAATATTTACGGCAGGTTGTTCATAGGGTGTTTTGACGACCGCAGCACAACCGACCAGTGATCCAGTTAAAATAAGACTAGCAACAAGTTTGGTAAAATTTATTTGCATTCTAAGTATCCTTATTCGCGAGAAAGTGCATCGACAGGATTAAGCTGTGCTGCATTACGGGCAGGGATAAAGCCAAAGATAATCCCGATCATGCTGGAACAGACAAAGGCCGCAATAATCGATGTGGTTGAATACGCCATCTGGAAGGTGCCGCCAGCGAAATGACTAATCAGCTGCCCAATACCTAAGGATAGAAGTACCCCCAAGATCCCGCCTAAAATACAGACCAATACGGCTTCAATCAGAAACTGCTGCAAGATGTCACTTTGACGAGCACCGACCGCCATACGCACCCCAATTTCCTGAGTACGTTCAGTCACCGAAACCAGCATGATGTTCATGACCCCAATACCGCCGACAATCAGAGAAATCACCGCAATTGCAGACACTAACAGGGTCATGGTTTGTGTGGTTTGCTGAATGGTTTCACGAATACTGTCCGAGTTTTGGGTAAATACGTCTTGTGCGCCGTGACGTTGTACCAATAAATTTAAAATCGCATTTTCAGCGGCAGCACTTGGGTACTCATCTTTAATCCGGACAATGATATTCCGTACATTGGATTGCCCCAGCATGCGGCTCATGACCGTCGAGTAGGGCAGGTAAACATTTAGACTATCCGAGTTACCCATCATCGATTTTTGCGCTTCAATCACGCCAATAATACGACTCGGTACACTGCCCAATAGAATGACCTGACCCACAGGATTGGTGCCATCACTAAAGAAAGTATTCTTGGTGTTACTGTCAATCACCACATCCTGAGCACGTTCAGTCACACCTTCTTTGTCAAAAGGTTGCCCGGATTCGAAGGTCATGCCTTTGACATAGAAGAAGTCTTCACTGACGCCGTTGACCGTTGCAGAAGCTTCGGTATCTTTAAAGCGTGCAGTGATGCTGTTGGTCACGGAAGGACTGACACCATCCACATACGGTTGTTCAGCCAAAGCTTCAGCATCGGCAGGAACCAGTGTTTTGACTTGGGCGGTTTTGGAGTTATCACCAAATCCACGACCCTGATAAACCGTAATAGTATTGGTACCCAGACTACTGATATTTTCCAGAATCTGTTTCTGTGAGCCATTCCCTAAAGCGACCACCGATACCACCGATGCAATACCAATAATGATCCCGAGCATGGTCAGGAAGGTCCGCATGCGGTGGGCATTCATGGCCAGCAGTGCCATGCGGAAGGCTTCGCCTAGTCGGTCGGCTGCTGAACGCCAAGACGGAGTTTTCTTTTGCGGGGTGCGGTCAAGCTGCTGTTTTTCTAGCACTTCACCATCGGTTTCCGGCACATTGGCCTGATCCGAAATAATATTCCCGTCACTGATTTCAATAATGCGTGAGGCATTTTTCGCCACATTATGATCGTGGGTGACTAAAATGATGGTATGACCTTTGGCATTCAGTTCACGTAAAATACGCATCACCTCAATACCACTGTTTTTATCCAGTGCACCAGTCGGCTCATCGGCCAGGATTACATCGCCACCGTTCATCAGGGCACGTGCAATCGAGACACGTTGCTGTTGACCACCCGAAAGCTGACTTGGACGGTTCTGGGTTTTTTCAGCCAAACCTAGGTCTGAAAGTAGTTCAGTTGAACGTTGCTGACGGGCTGAAGCATCGACACCGGCATAAATGGCGGGAACTTCAACGTTACCTGCTGCAGTTAAATCACCGAGTAAATGATAGCGCTGGAAAATAAAACCGAAATATTCACGGCGCAGTTGTGCCAGTTCATCCGGTTCCAATTTACGTGTTTCACGCCCTTTAACCTGATAGCTACCCGCAGTCGGCTGATCTAGACAACCGAGGATATTCATCAGGGTGGATTTCCCCGAGCCGGATTGCCCGACAATGGCCACCAGTTCTCCCGGGTAAATTTCTAAATTAATGCCCTTCAGAATCTGAATGGTGTTTTCCCCGGCAGGGAATTCACGAGTCAGATCTGTAACCTTGAGCAAAGGTTGTTGATCTTGACTCATCATTACATTCTCATTGGACCGGCACTACCGCCAGCACGGTTACTGCGTTTTGCAGAATCATTCGAAGTATCAGAAGCATCTGCAATGACCACTTTGTCACCTTGTTTCAAGCCTTTAATCACTTGAGCAGTTACACGGTTATTTAAACCCACCAATACCGGTTGCGGTTTTGCAGTGCCATCGGCCTGAACCACGCGAACCATTGACATAGAGGCTTTACCTTGTTCAATCAGTGATTTTTCTTCAGCAGACAGTTCCAGGCGTTTTGGACGTTCAGTTTTAGCCTGCTCGGTATCAGTTGGTTTTGGTTCTTTGGCTTTGTCTGCATTACGGTCAGCACGTTTGCCTTGTGGGCGGTTTGAGCTTTGTAAGGCTGCGGCAGGCACAGTTAAGATGTTTTTTGCTTCACTGAGTACGATATAAACCTGTGCCGTCATATCAATACGTAACTTGCCATCTTCATTTGGTACATCAAATAAGGCGTTGTAATACACTGCAGAACTTGAAGATGAAGTTGAGCTGTTATTGGTTTCAGTATTAATTGAATTCGGTGCCGGTTCTACCTGGCGTAGTTTTGCATAATGTTTTTTGTCACTATTGCCCAGCGTGGTGAAATAAACGGTTTGACCTTCTTCAACTTTCATCACGTCGGCTTCTGAAATTTCAGCCTTAATGGTCATAGTGTCGAGTTTGGCCAGTTTCACAATGGTCGGTGCACTTTGGTTGGCATTTACCGTTTGACCTTCCTCGGTCACAATCGCCACAATGGTGCCATCCATAGGTGCAACAATTTGGGTATAACCCAAATCTTCTTTAGCCGTTGCCAAGGTTAGGCGAGATTGTTCAATTTGTGCATTAATCGCCAAAATGTCAGCTTGGGCTGTTTTGTAGCTTGCCAATGCGGACTCAAGTTCAGCACGTGATGTCGCATCCTGTGCATACATGGCTTGCTGGCGTTGATATTCAGCTTGAACTTTAGCCAAGTTTGCTTGCTTGACTGCGAGTTGCGCTTGTTGATTTTTAATACTCGCTTCAGCCGTTTTAAGATCATTTTCCTGACGAATTGAATCAATTCGAGCAATCAGTTGACCTTGTTTCACTTGGTCGCCCAATTTCACATACATTTTTTTAACCTGACCAGAGACCTGTGCACCAACGCTAACCATTTTGGTGGCTTCAAGTACACCTGTTGCAAGTACCGAGTCTTCAATATCGCCGCGGCTAACTTCACTGGTAATGTATTGAGGGGGTTGCTCTTTTGGTTTTAAGAAAAACCAGGCGGTGACTGCAATAGCAAGAATACAGACCACCGCAACAACTATTTTGGACGGTTTTATTTTTGGCATAGTGAGCGTGTAAATTGAGAGAATTGAATGGATTATAAAAGCTAAAAGAGGATAAAACGTGAATTTTTTAATAATAAATGAGAATTGTTATTGATTTCTTAGACAAATTTTTATGTGTAGACTTAATTTTTTGGATTGAATAAGGTGTTAAAAGGTAAGCATTAAGTCTGAAAAACAACCAGCCAAACAGTCAGCATTTGGCCCTATTCTGCAAATAGTCTTTGACCACAGATACTGACAATAGCTTGCATCACCAGATGTTCCGGATTTTCTTTTCCTAATCCCTTAATGGACGCATCAATACGTAATAATAGGGAAGGCCAAGCCAGAAAATTGTTGGGATTCAGTCGCCTCAAGGCTTGTTGATATTGGCTGACTTTATTTTTCCAAATTCCGAGTTGTAAGGCATTTTGCGGCTGTTCAAACAGTTGCATCAGCAAGCGCATTTCTTTGCTAATACTCCATAAAATCAGACTCATCGGCTCACCTGAAGCAATTAAATATTGAAAAATTTTAACCGCTTGAGCCAGATTTCCGGCAAGAAGAGCATCATTTAAGTCGTAAGTGGTGTAGCGAGATTGATCTTGTAAGCATGAATACAAATGCTCAATCTGGATAATATCCACATCGGCAAAAGTGTCACTGA
>JBLZXS010000304.1:0-4932 GCA_050285325.1 Acinetobacter sp. | reverse complement strand
TAAAAGTATGATGTCACAGTTCCACGGTATGTGTAGTTTAGGCGGCTTGGCAGGAGTAATGACAGTGACCGCTTTACTGGCAATGGGTGTAACACCGCTCATGAGTGCTTTGGCCATTTGTGCTTTATTGATGATCATCAGTTTAATTGCAGTGCCGAATAGTCTGTCTAACATTGAAAATGATAAAAAAGCTGATTCTGCTGAACTCGAGACGAAGTCAAAAAAATTACCGAGTCCGTTCATTCTATTGATTGGTTTAGTCTGCTTTATTGCTTTTCTTTCAGAAGGTTCAGCCATGGACTGGAGTGGTATTTATTTAGTTAGTGAGTATGGCTTAAAGCCGGCATTTGCTGGGCTGGCTTATACATTTTTTGCGATCGCAATGACTGCAGGGCGTTTTACTGGACATTATTTGCAAAGAATACTGGGTGAAAAAAATATCATTGTTTATAGCGCAATCTGTGCATCGCTTGGTCTTTTCACTGTGGTCATGGCGCCACACTGGATGGTGGTTTTATTCGGCTATTCTTTACTCGGATTGGGATGTTCTAATATTGTACCGGTAATGTTTTCACGTGTAGGCCGACAAAATGTCATGCCTAAAGCCGCTGCCTTATCATGTGTTTCGACTCTTGCATATAGTGGTTCCTTATTAGGTCCTGCTTTGGTGGGAATGACCAGTGAAATGATAGGCTTAACTGTTGTTTTTGGGATGATTGCCGCCTTACTGATGCTGATTGCATTTTTAAATCATTTTACTCAGGTCAAACCTTCCTAATTTTTGTCTTATTCATATAAATAAAAACCGGTAAATCGAATGATATACCGATTTTTTATACTGAAAATATATCATTAATAAGTATCTAAGCTACTTCTTAATATTGAACAACGCGATTATAGGATTTTCGAAGTGGGGGTTTAAAGACTTTGAGTACTTCAACTCGTTTTAAATCCTTTAAAAAAGCGTTCCGCCAATCATTAATATTAAAACGTTGTAGCCCTTTCATTAACTGTTTATAACGGTCTAGACGTTCAGCTCTGGGCATGGTTAAAGCTTTTTTTAAGCCCTTGATCATACTGCGACAATCTTCTGGGTCCACAATAATGGCTTCAGACATTTGCTCGGCTGCACCTGCATATTTCGAAAGGATTAAAACACCCGGATCTTCCGAATTTTGGGCCGCAATAAACTCTTTTGCCACCAGATTCATTCCATCACGCAATGAATTCACCCAACAAATATTGGCTTTTCGGTAAATTTTCATCAGTTCATCATGCGAAACAGTTTCATGGGTACAATTGATGGGTAACCAGTCATCTTGTGAGAACTCATGATTAATAAAATCAATTTTAGATCTTAAATGATCATACAGATCTTTATAAGCTGAAATCTCCATGCGGCATGGACAGGCAATCTGTAGATCAGTGACATGTTTACGATATTCTGGATTGTTTTTTAAAAACTCTTCAAAAGCATTAAATCGCTCTATTAATCCTTTTGAATAGTCAATACGGTCAACACTAATAATGGTTTTTTGATCAGTTAAATCTTCAAATTCAAATACAGGATGAGAACTTTCTTTTTCCTGCTGAGCGACTTGTTGTATAAGGTCGGGATTAACCCCAATCGGGTAGCATTGAATAGTGGTCTGATGGTTTTTATGGCTCAGTATATTGGGACCAGTAACCTGAGACGCCAGGAAATGATGACACACGTCCATACATTGTTTTTGGTCATGTTCAGTTTGTAAGCCGACCACATCGTACTGGCAAAGGTCTTCAATAAGAGAAGAGGCAGATGGAATTAAATTCCAGATCTTTATGCTGGCAAAGGGGATATGTAAAAAGAATCCGATTCTATTCTTCATCCCTAACTCACGACAATAACGTGCGACACTTAAAAAATGGTAATCATGCACCCAAATCACATCATCTGGTTGAGCAATTTGTGAAATCTGATGGGCAAACAAATGATTAACTTTTTGATAGATATTAAATTCTTCCGATTTGTATTCAATTAGATCATCACGATCATGCATGGCGGGCCAAAGCGTATTATTCGCGAAGCCACAATAATAGCCGCTATATTGTTCTTCAGTTAAAGGGCAAGTAATGTATTCCACACCGTTATACTCAGTTTGGCTAAAATGTGGATCATGGTGATTTTCAATTTTTTCACCATTCCAACCCAACCAGATTCCTCCAATGTCCTGTAGCGCGTCTTGTAGAGCAACGGCCAAGCCACCGGCTGTAGATTTTTCCGGATTAGGTAAACTCACCCGATTCGATAATATGATTAATTTAGACATACTTTTTCTCCGTTTGATACTTCAGACAGTCTGGGGGAATGTGTTTTTAAGAATTGTGAAAATAAATCAAGAAAATGAGCTACATCTGCAACATTTTTAAGGCGATAACATGCTTGGGTTTCTTCTTCACCCACTTTTATACTGATGCCGTGGTAGTGATTAATGATCTTAAAACCGGATTCATCTGTTTTGTCATCACCAATAAAAACAGGTAAAACATCGGTAAAATTTAAATGTTCCAATATTTTCTGAATTGCCTGACCTTTATCAGCCGCAGCAGGTAAAAGTTCAAATACATATTTACCTTCATTTATTTTAAATTCTGGATGCCTGACCTGAATGTCATGGGCAATTTTTTTGGCAATTCCCGCCATTTCTGGGTGTTGCCGATAGTGAATGGCCACGGAATAATCTTTATTTTCAATCAACAGTTGAGGATAGGGAAGGCAAGCCTTTTTCATCTCTTGCTGAATCAAAGCAATATGCTCTTTATCTAGATCTGTATTTAAATTCCCAAATTGTTGCATGTGTATTTCTAAACCGTGCGTTCCGGCAATCGGTAACCGCAGGGGCGAAAATAACGCTGATGCGACCTGTACAGAACGCCCAGTTACGGCGATCACATGAATATTTAAATCCATGAGTTGTTGCAAGGTTTGCAGGGTGGTTTTGGGAATAAAACTTTTTAAAGGATCTGTATGGAATTCAGAAAGGGTTCCGTCAACATCCAGAAATAAACAGCATTGTTTTTCTTGAGAAAAATGATGGCTAATAAGTTTTACCAAGTTTTGAGAATAGGATTCTTTATTTAAAAATTGGCGTGTAGCATTATGCATGTTTTATATCTACTACTTATTATGGTTAATCACTAATAGCATTAAAAACTTGATTAATGACGCAATTTATTATTAAACCTACACAACTTAAATAAAAATTACATATTTTGTTCTTATTTTAAATTCTATTATTTTTTGTATTTATTTACATATGCTTACTTATTATTGATTAAAGAGATTTACTTTTTATATTAAAAATAATGGTTGGATTTTGAGCAAGAATAGACACCTTTCTGAATACGGCTAAAGTATAAATTTCATCGGACAAGCTACCTTTTCTCTTTTTATTTTCTACTGACTTGCCTTTGATCAGGTTTTAAATTTAGTTTGAATCACGTCCCCCGTATTTTGCCCTCCATAAGAATTTCAATAATTTTCCTCCCTTATAACTGCCTCAAAATAAGATTGGCCTGACAGTAAGATTTGATACGGGTCTATCCATAAAAAACATCTCAATTTGAATAAACCTCATCGCTCTACAGATCTGCCTCTTTAAAACTAGAATCCAATATGAATATTAACTTCAAGTTAATAAATCAATACGCTGGTTGATTGATCGATAGTCTAAAAAAGCTTTTTATACAGGTAAATCGAAATACAATTTTTTAAGGAAGATACATGGAAAGTTCTGTTCAGCAAAATGACAGCAGATGGACACAGCGTCGTCTTAAAAAACAGTTAAAGCTTGAAATGGCACGTCAATATACGGATGGCGTGGTGATTCCAACTCAAGACATTATTAAAGTGTTAGAGACCCTGATCACTCCAGGCGATCGGGTGGTTTTAGAGGGGAATAATCAAAAGCAGGCCGATTTTCTATCCCGCTCGTTGGCGCAAACCAACCCTTCAGTTTTAAATAATCTGCATATGATTATGCCGAGTGTCGGGCGTTCTGAACATCTGGATTTATTTGAAAAAGGCATCGCCAAAAAACTAGATTTTTCTTTTGCAGGGACCCAAAGTTTACGTATTAGCCAGTTGCTTGAAGATGGGCTACTGGAAATTGGTGCAATCCATACCTATATCGAACTTTATTCACGTTTATTGGTCGACCTGATTCCAAATGTAGTTTTATCGGCAGGGTTTAAGGCGGATCGTCATGGCAATATTTACACAGGTCCCAGTACTGAAGATACCCCCGCATTAATCGAACCCGCTGCATTTAGTGATGGCATCGTGATTGTACAGGTGAATGAGCTTGTGGATGATGTCACCGATTTACCCCGTGTCGATATTCCTGCTTCATGGGTCGACTTTGTAGTGGTGGCTGATAAACCCTTTTATATTGAACCGCTGTTTACCCGTGATCCAAAACACATTAAACCCGTACATATCCTGATGGCGATGATGGCGATACGCGGTATTTATGAACGTCACAATGTACAGTCATTGAATCATGGCATTGGCTTTAATACGGCAGCCATCGAACTTATTTTGCCTACCTATGGGGAGTCTTTAGGCCTCAAAGGCAAAATTTGCCGTAACTGGACGTTGAATCCGCATCCAACCCTCATCCCTGCGATTGAATCAGGCTGGGTGGAAAGTGTGCATTGTTTTGGGACTGAACTGGGCATGGAAAAATATGTTGCTGCACGTCCGGATGTGTTTTTTACGGGGCGTGACGGTTCATTACGTTCCAATCGTATGATGTGTCAATTAGCTGGGCAATATGCCGTGGATCTGTTTATTGGGGCAACCTTACAGGTTGATGGTCAAGGCCATTCATCTACGGTAACTAAAGGCCGTCTGGCAGGCTTCGGTGGTGCACCCAATATGGGACATGATCC
>JBLZXS010000303.1:0-3956 GCA_050285325.1 Acinetobacter sp. | reverse complement strand
TGATGAATTAGGTGGCCGTGCAGAAATGTCACAATTCCTGATCGACAACGGTTTTGACTATAAAATGTCTAAAGAGAAAGCCTACTCAACTGACTCAAACATGTTGGGTGCGACTCACGAAGCAAAAGATCTTGAATACCTGAATGCCGGTATCAAAATCGTTGACCCAATCATGGGCGTTGCATTCTGGAAAGATGACGTAGAAGTTAAAGCTGAAGAAGTATCTATTACTTTTGAAGAAGGTTTCCCTGTTGCAATCAACGGTCAGCGTATCGAAGATCCAGTTGAATTCATCCTTGAAGCGAACCGTATTGGTGGCCGTCATGGTCTAGGTATGTCGGATCAAATTGAAAACCGTATTATCGAAGCGAAATCTCGTGGTATCTATGAAGCACCGGGTATGGCGCTACTTCACATCGCTTATGAGCGTTTAGTGACTGGTATTCATAACGAAGACACCATCGAACAATACCGTATCAACGGTTTACGTTTAGGCCGTCTTCTTTACCAAGGTCGTTGGTTCGATTCTCAAGCGCTTATGCTTCGTGAAACTGCACAACGTTGGGTTGCTAAAGCTGTTACGGGTACTGTGACTTTAGAACTTCGCCGTGGTAATGATTACACTATCATGAACACTGAATCTGAAAACCTGACCTATGAAGCTGAACGCTTAACAATGGAAAAAGGTGATTCAATGTTCTCTCCAATGGATCGTATTGGTCAGTTGACTATGCGTAACCTGGACATTACTGATACACGTCAAAAACTTGGTATTTACACAAATTCAGGTTTATTGGCTGTAGGTACAGGTTCTGCTGTTCCTCAGTTAAAAGACAAAAACAAATAAGTTTGTTTAACGTCTAAAAACCGCTCAATGAGCGGTTTTTTTATAGCGATTTTTTGATTTTTTAAGCAAGATTTGCCGTACGGATGGATTGATAATAAATTTGATTTCGCCCCAGTTGTTTAGCCCGATATAAAGCTTGATCGGCAATTTTCAGTAATGCTTCTTTGCTCAGCTCATCTTCCCCACGATACACCGTAATCCCCAGACTAATTGTAATATAGCTTGATACCAGTGATTTAGCATGTGGAATTTCCAGACGTTCTATTGCCTTAAAAACGTTCGAGGCAACCGCATATGCACCATGAGCATCGGTTTCTGGCAATAAAACCACGAATTCCTCCCCTCCATAACGTGCGACAAAATCCATATGCCGAATGGCATTTTTAATGGATTTGGCAATAGAAAAAATAACATCATCGCCTTTTTGATGACCATAAAAATCATTATAGTTTTTAAAGAAATCCACATCGATAAACAAAATAGATAAAGAGTTATGGTCTAGACGAGTCTGCTCATAAAAAACCTCCATCATTTCATCGAACGTACGGCGATTTGAAATTTTAGTCAGTTCATCGTGCTGACTCAGATGTAATAATTCTGAATTATGAATGCGGTGAATTTTTTCACTAATTCTGGCTCGCATCGAATACAAATAAATCATACGCTCACGGGCAAAAATCATATGACTAATCACATAACCCAGTACGCTACTTCCAGCGAGAATACGACCCAGTACCATCGCATCGAAATTAACATGCAGTCCTAAAAATAGAATAATTGTAAGTATTGCTGCCGACACCCCTGTTACTAACATATGAAAGGGTTTTACCCCAGTCAAAATATAGCCAAGAATATAAATAATACACAAGATCGCCATGGCTTGATGTTGCAGCACAACCGTTTCCACAGTCATGGTTAACCACGACATTGAAACAATCGCCCAAAACTTAAGCAGCATGGCCGCATATTTAAAATAGGGACGTATTTTAGGGAAATAAGCAAAGAAGAATAAAATCAGCAAACATAAGCCACCATTTACCAGCCCCAACATGCATTGCAGGAAATCATGGGCGAAATATTGCTGGTCGATAATCCAGTAATCACTTGGAATCATGACCATCATAAAAATAAAATAGGCTAAAACACCACCCCAAAAGTATTTTTCAACATGCTTGCGTGCTCGTTCTAAATTTTTCGACCAAAATTCTTGTTCTAATTTTTTTGGAAACACTTTACCTACACGGCGACTTTGCTGCGTAATTAATTCTTCAACTTTTTCTTTATCATATTGTAATTTAGCTAAATTATACTTGTATTCCATTTGCAAGCATTATGTATTTTCTTTTTAGTTACTTAAAAATAACACAATTTTATGATTTAGATTTAAATATATATCACCATTTGTCTTTAATTCTCGTTACCCTTTTCACACTTTATGGATTATCATTTGTTTTATTTGCTTGATTGAAATGGCCTTGAATACAATCACTCTTCTCCAGCCAGATGATTGGCATGCTCACCTTCGTGATGGTCTTGCTTTAAAACGTACGGTTCCAGATTTAGCCAAACAATTTGCACGCGCAATCTGTATGCCCAACACTGTTCCTCCTGTGAAAACAGTTGAAGAAGCAATTGCTTATCGTGAACGCATTCTGGCGCATGTTCCTGAAGGTGTCTCATTTGATCCACGTATGGTGCTTTACTTTACCGACCATACTGCACCAGACGAAGTGAAAAAAATCAAAGAGTCTGAACATGTCAATGCCATCAAGCTCTATCCTGCTGGTGCAACCACAAACTCAGACAATGGCGTAAGCGATATTCGTAAAGTCTATGCCGTGATTGAACAGCTTGAAGAGCATCAAGTCCCTTTACTGCTCCATGGTGAAGTCACTCATCATCATGTCGATATTTTTGACCGTGAAAAACGCTTCCTGGATGAAGTCCTTTCACCGCTATTAAAACAGTTCCCCAAGCTTAAACTTGTGCTTGAACACATTACCACCAGTGAAGCTGCCAATTTTGTGCTTGAACAAGACCGTAATGTCGCTGCGACCATTACTCCTCAGCATTTATTGTTTAATCGTAATGATATGCTGGTGGGCGGAGTAAAACCGCATTTTTACTGTTTGCCTATTTTGAAGCGTCAAACGCATCAACAAACCTTGCTGGAAGTGGCAACCAGTGCCAATCCCAAATTTTTCTTAGGGACTGACAGCGCACCGCATTCTAAAAATGCCAAAGAAAATGCCTGTGGCTGTGCAGGATGCTATAGTGCGCCAACCGCAATTGAATTATATGCGCAAGCTTTTGACCAAGTGGGTAAAATTGACCGTCTAGAAGGTTTTGCCAGCCATTTTGGTGCTGACTTCTATGGTCTGCCGCGTAATACCAATACCATTACTTTGGTAAAAGAAGATCAAGTAATTCCGGAAAGTTTAGACTACTTGGATGGTGAAAAAATTATCCCTCTCTATGCGGGTCAAACCATTCAATGGAGAAAAGTGTGACAGATGAAACCCAACCAATAATTGGTCAGCGTTTCCGTGGATTTTTACCTGTTGTTGTCGATGTCGAAACAGCAGGATTTAACTCACAGACCGATGCGTTATTGGAAATTGCAGCTATTCCGATTATCTATAATGAAGAAGGTCAATTTGTACCTGGTGAAGCCCACCATGCACACATTAACCCTTTTGAAGGAGCGAATTTAGACCGTCGCTCGCTAGATTTTATTGGAATTGATCCGTTTAATCCGATGCGTATGGCCATGGCAGAAGATGAAAAAAGTGCATTAAAACGTATTTTTAAATCTGTAAATGAAGTTCGTCGCCAACAGAATTGTACTCATGCTGTTTTAGTCGGTCATAATGCGCATTTTGATTTGGGTTTTGTACAAGCTGCAATTGCACGTACGGGAACGAAAAATCAGAATCCGTTTCACAGTTTTTCTGTGTTCGATACCGTGACTTTAAGTGCAGTCATGTTTGGTCAAACGGTACTGGCAAAATCATGTATTCAAGCTGGTATTGAGTTTGATGGTAAAGAAGCACACTCTGCTTTATACGATACTCAAAAGACTGCTGAACTGTTTTGCTATATTTTGAAC
>JBLZXS010000302.1:0-5793 GCA_050285325.1 Acinetobacter sp. | reverse complement strand
GTTCGTTAGCCTCTTTGCTAGATCAAGGCTCAAAAGTGGTCAAAGCTTACTCGGCACAGCTGAATTTATCGGTTCCTAATTGTACCTGGCATGCCGAACGGGATCGTATGGTTGAAATTGCGGGCTTCCTTGCCATTAATGTGGGCAATACTGGAAAAATGGCCCGTGACTGGTCACTGATGATGCAAACCGAAATTGCAGAAGTGTTTGAGCCGACGGCAAAAGGTCGTGGTGGTTCATCGACCATGCCGCATAAGCGTAATCCTGTGGCAGCTGCATCTATATTGGCAGCAGCCAACCGTGTACCTGCACTGATGTCCAGTATGTACCAAAGTATGGTTCAGGAACATGAACGCAGCCTGGGTGCATGGCATGCCGAGTGGCTGGCATTACCCGAAATTTTTATGCTTTGTGCGGGTGTATTGGAACGCAGTATTGAAGTGTTGCAAGGTCTGGAAGTTAATAGCGACAATATGCAGCGCAATATTGAATGTACCCATGGCCTGATTATGGCGGAAGCACTCATGATGGCCTTGGCACCGAAAATGGGTCGTCTGAATGCACATCATCTGGTCGAGCAGGCATGCAAGAAAGCGGTTGCTGAACAACATCATTTGCAAGATATTGTTAGTGTAATGGATGAAATTAAACCGTATTTTAACGATCAAGAATTGAAGCAAATTTTTAAACCGGAATCTTATCTGGGCAATATTCAAGAACAAATTGATGCCGTACTTGCAGAAGCAAGCCTTACCCATGCACAAGGAGAGGAAAAATCATGAATACAATCATTAATCGGCAGGGCAAGACCTTATCGATTCAGGTTGAAGGACCGGAGAATGCACCTGCCATTATTTTCTCGAACTCTTTGGGTACCGATAAAGGCATGTGGGATCCGCAGGCAAGCTACTTTAAAGACAAATATAAAGTGGTACGTTATGACACGCGAGGTCATGGCAAAAGTGAGGTTATTGATGACAGCACTTTAGCCAATTTGGGTGAAGATGTAATCGACATTCTGGATGCGCTCAATATTGAAAAAGCACATTTCTGTGGCATTTCTATGGGCGGGATTACAGGACTTTGGTTGGGTTTAAATGCCGCGCAGCGTTTTAACAGCATTACCGTCGCCAATTCAGCGGCCAAAATTGGGCAGGCAGAAGCCTGGTTAATCCGTGCACAAGAAGTTGAACAAAATGGTCTGGCCGATCTGGTCAAAACCACACATACACGCTGGTTTAGCGAGCAATTTGATTATCAACAAAATGAACTGGCACAAAAAACCATTCAAAGTCTAGCTTCTACACCAGCCAAAGGCTATGCCAATGCCTGTCGTGCACTGGCGGATGCTGATGTTCGCAGTGAATTATCACAGCTGAACGTTCCAACTTTACTGATTTGCGGATCGAAAGACCCGGTAACCACAGTGCAAGATGGTGAATTTA
The DNA here is from genome assembly GCA_050285325.1 of Acinetobacter sp. Taxonomy (GTDB): domain Bacteria; phylum Pseudomonadota; class Gammaproteobacteria; order Pseudomonadales; family Moraxellaceae; genus Acinetobacter. The sequence goes on along the minus strand of JBLZXS010000302.1, from coordinate 4,348 downwards.
TTAAACAATATGTCAGCAATGGCGAGATTGCAATTTTGCAAGCATCTCACTTATCTAATATTGAATGCCCCGATGAATTTAGCCAGATGCTAGAAAAATTCATCGAGGAAAATCAATAGAGTAAACACAAAAAGGATTTGGCCTGAAGGAGGCAAAAATGGCGTCTCAGGATAGTTATACGCAAAAATCGGGAATGGATGCGCAAGCACTGATTAATGAAGCACCGATCAGTGCTTATCAGTGGCTGATTGCAGCAGTCTGTTTTCTGATTGTTTTTGTAGATGGTATTGATACGGCAGCAATGGGATTCATTGCACCTGCACTAGCTCAAGACTGGGGGATTGATCGTTCGCAACTTGGTCCGGTCATGAGTGCAGCATTGGGCGGAATGATCTTTGGTGCTTTATTTTCAGGGCCACTCGCAGACCGTTTTGGTCGAAAAATCGTCTTGGCCAGTTCAATGCTGATTTTTGGCGGTTTTACCTTGGCCTGTGCCTATGCAAATGATTTGGACAGTCTGGTTATTTTTCGATTTTTAACCGGTATTGGCTTGGGCGCGGCAATGCCAAATGCCACCACCTTATTTTCTGAATATTGCCCGGCACGCAGACGTTCATTGCTCGTGACCTGCATGTTCTGTGGTTATAACCTGGGGATGGCAGTCGGCGGATTTTTCAGTAGCTGGCTGATTCCAAATTATGGCTGGCACAGCCTATTTCTGGTGGGTGGATGGGCACCCCTGATTCTGATGTTTGTAGTAATTTTTTTCCTGCCTGAATCGTATCGTTACCTGATTCTTAAAGGCAATAAGACTGAGCAGGTCAAACAGATTTTGACCCGTATTGCGCCATTGAAAGCAGCCTATGCAACTGAATTTCATGTGCCAGAAGAACAAGCTGAAAATGCCCAGAAAAAAGGTGTATTTGGCATGCTGTTCTCGAAAAAATATGCCAAAGGGACATTTTTACTCTGGTTTACCTATTTTATGGGTCTAGTGATCATTTACTTACTTACCAGCTGGTTGCCAACCTTAATGCGTGAAACAGGCGCAAGCATGGAGCGTGCTGCATTTATCGGTGGATTGTTCCAGTTCGGTGGCGTGCTGAGTGCCTTGTTCGTGGGTTGGGCCATGGACCGTTTTAATCCCAATCGTGTCATTGCCGGCTTCTATTTTGCCGCGGGTATCTTTGCTTTCATTGTCAGCCAAAGTTTAGCCAGCCCGACTTTGCTCGCCATTTTCATTCTATGTGCCGGTATGGCAGTCAACGGTGCGCAATCTGCAATGCCCGTACTGAGTACGCGTTTTTATCCAACGCAATGTCGTGCAACTGGTGTGGCATGGATGTCGGGTATTGGTCGCTTCGGCGCAGTGTTTGGCGCATGGATTGGTGCAGTTTTGCTTGGCAATAACTGGTCATTTAGTTCAATTCTCAGCATGTTGCTGATTCCAGCGACCGCTGCCGCTGTTGCCATTCTTATTAAATCGTTTGTTGCCCATACAGATGCAACCTAAGAGATATTCCTGATGAATGATGAACAACGTTATACACAAGGCATTCAAGTTCGAACCGAAGTTTTGGGTGAACAGCATGTCGGGCGATCTTTAGAAAACTTAAATGATTTTAATGAAGATTTTCAAAATTTTATTAGTCGTTTTGCCTGGGGCGAAGTCTGGTCACGTCCAGGCATGCCGCGCCATACCCGTAGTCTGGTTACCATCGCCATTTTGTTGGCCTTGGGACGTAACGATGAACTGCGCATGCATATTCGAGCCTGTTTTAACAATGGAGTGACTAAAGACGATTTAAAAGAACTCTTTATTCATTCTTCGCTGTATGCCGGTTTACCTGCGGCCAATGCAGCAATGCATATGGCAGAAGAAGTTTTTGCAGAAATGGGGATTACCCCAGAAAAAATCGTTAAGGATTAGTCAAGGAATTTAAAGGAGAGATTGTATGTCTCAAATTATTTGGGGAGCTTACGCGCAGCGTAATAGCGATGACCATCCGCCAGCACATACGCCAGGCTATAAGACCAGTGTGTTACGTTCGCCAAAAAATGCATTGATTGCGATTGGTGAAACCATTTCTGAAGTGACTGCACCGCATTTTTCTGCCGATCAGTTTGGACCAAAAGACAATGATCTGATTTTAAACTGTGCCAAAGATGGCTTGCCGATTGGTGAGCGTGTCATTGTGCAAGGTTATGTACGTGATCAATTCGGTCGTCCTGTTAAAAATGCGTTGTTAGAAGTTTGGCAAGCCAATGCTTCAGGACGTTACCGCCATCCAAATGACCAGTTTATTGGTTCACTGGATCCTAACTTTGGCGGTTGCGGCCGCATGATGACCGACGAAAATGGTTTCTATATTTTCCGTACCATTAAACCCGGCCCTTATCCTTGGCGTAACCGGATCAACGAATGGCGTCCGGCTCATATCCATTTTTCACTGATTGCTGACGGCTGGGCACAACGCCTGATTTCACAGTTCTATTTTGAAGGGGATACGCTGATTGATTCCTGTCCGATTCTTAAAACCATTCCATCGGATCAGCAACGTCGTGCCCTTATCGCACTTGAAGATAAGAGCAACTTTATTGAAGCAGATAGCCGTTGTTACCGTTTTGATATCACGTTGCGTGGACGTCGTGCCACTTACTTCGAAAACGAATTGCATTAATGGATGGAGTAAAACATATGAACGGCTGGAATTTTGAAGAACTGCACGAGACTCCATCTCAAACCGGAGGTCCCTATGTGCATATTGGGTTATTGCCCAAGCAGGCAGGCATTGAAGTTTTTGAAAACAACTTCAATAACGATCTGGTTAAAAATAATCCGCAAGGCGAGCGTATTCGATTAGAAGGTCAGGTATTTGACGGTCTGGGTATTCCTTTACGCGACGTTCTGGTTGAAATTTGGCAGGCCGATGCCAATGGGGTTTATTCAAGCCAAGCCGATTTTCAGGGAAAACAGGCTGATGCCAATTTCCAGGGTTGGGGGCGTGCAGGCGCAGATTTTAAAACCGGAATTTGGCATTTTGACACCATTAAACCGGGCAGCGTTCCGGGTCGTAAAGCATCGGTTCAGGCACCGCATATCAACCTGATTATTTTTGCGCGAGGGATTAATCTGGGCTTAAACACCCGGGTGTATTTTGAAGATGAAAGTGACGCGAATGCTCAAGATCCGGTACTCAATAGTATTGAATGGGAACCGCGTCGTCAGACCTTGATTGCGAAACGTGAACAGCGTGACGGACAGGTGGTTTACCGCTTTGATATCCGAATTCAAGGTGAGAATGAAACCGTCTTCCTGGACATCTAACTTAAATATCTAACTTAGATATCTAATACGGCAAGATTATATTGAGGACCTTCGGCAGCCGTATTGTAACGCTGCCGAATGACAGGGATGAAGAATGATGAATTTAAATAAATTAGCAGCACAGTTATGTTTGGCAGCATCCATTTCGATGTGTTTGATACCGGCACAGGCAGCAACGCCCAGTACAGCGAGCACGCCTTTAATCTATCAGGTTAAAAATCTGAATATTGGTGAATTACCGGTTAAAACCATTGTGCCGATTACTGCAAAAACCAAGCAACAAGCTATCGAACAGGCCAAAGTGATTGCTGAAAACCCGAATGCAGATATTGCCGAATTTCGTATCGATTTACTGGATTTTGCATTCGACAGCAAAGCGGTGATTGCCTTAGGTAAAGAGTTAAATCAAATTCTGAAAAACAAACCATTAATTGCCACGATTCGTACTGCCAATGAAGGTGGCCAATTGAAAGTGTCTGATGCAGATTATGAAAAAATTTATAGCGCCTACTTAAAACAGCCCTTTATGCAATTACTGGATGTTGAGATGTTTCGCGATTCTGGCAGCGTAAAAAGACTGACCCAGCTTGCGCATAAGCATAAAGTTCTGGTGATTATGTCGAATCACGATTTTGATAAAACCCCGGCTCAGCAAGACATTGAACAGCGCTTATTAAAACAAGATCAATTGGGTGCTGATGTACTGAAAATAGCGGTAATGCCGAAGTCCAAGCAAGATGTCTTTACACTGATGAATGCCACTTTAAATGTCAGTCAAAAAACCAACAAGCCTTTATTGACCATGTCGATGGGACGCCTGGGCGCCATTTCCCGTATTGCCACGGCCAATATGGGCGGCAGTATGAGCTTTGGCATGATTGGTGAAGCTTCAGCACCGGGTCAAATTGATGTCAAGCAACTTAAACAATTATTAAATGCAGTTCAGCCGCAATAATTCATGGATAAAGGAATAGAAATGAAAAAGTCGATTTTGGTTTTTAGTATGATGGCTTTCGGTCT
>JBLZXS010000301.1:0-2661 GCA_050285325.1 Acinetobacter sp. | reverse complement strand
TGTGGTGTTCTTCTACGTGGTACTAAACGTGAAGACGTTCAACGTGGTCAAGTACTTGCTAAACCAGGTACAATCAAGCCGCATACTAAATTCGACGCAGAAGTATACGTACTTTCTAAAGAAGAGGGTGGCCGTCATACTCCATTCCTTAACGGTTACCGTCCACAATTCTATTTCCGTACAACTGACGTAACTGGCGCAATCCAATTACAAGAAGGCGTGGAAATGGTTATGCCAGGTGACAACGTTGAAATGTCAGTAGAATTGATCCACCCAATCGCAATGGACCCAGGTCTACGTTTTGCGATCCGTGAAGGTGGTCGTACAGTTGGTGCTGGTGTTGTTGCTAAAGTAACTGCATAAGTATTAATTGTGTGAAAAAAAGCGCTCCTTTGGAGCGCTTTTTTTATGCGTGATGATTTTTATATATGTTTCATAGTCTTAAAAATAATTTCACTCATTGGTCTTTTCTTTTGCATCGAAAAAGCATTGTTATTGTTTTTTTCTCTTGCGTCGGAATAAAGCAGTGCTTTATTCGCTTGCGTCGAAAAAATAATTTCACTTATCATCAATTTTTCTCTTGCGTCAAAATAAAGCAGCACTTTATTTCTCCTAATGTCCTTAACTGATATTTCCCTGACCTTATCTGCACTTATCGCAAATTTTCAAATACGTAATATAGGAATCAAGAAAAACAAACATAAGTGAATTTAGCAATCTTGTGTTGCTAGATAGGAGAAAAAGCTATGAATGCAAAGGTCAATATTACTAATCGTGCGGGTGCCAGTTTTCCTGTTCGTCGAATGAATTTCGATTTTAATACTGTTCCAGAATACTGGATGAATGGTTCGGCAGGCCTAACTCATTTTATGACTGCACTTTCTGCTTTGTTTCCAGCAGGAGAAAAATTTTTTATTGATAGTGTGCGGGCAGTTCGCAATCATCCTGCGATTAAAGATAACGCAGCACTGCAAAGAGAGATTTCAGCTTTCATTGGTCAAGAAGCTATGCATACCCATGAGCATGTCGGCTTTAATGCCTCCGCCCAGCGATATGGGCATGATGTTGATACACTTGATCGCTATACCGATAAGGTGATTCAGACTACGCGTAAATTCATGGCCAAATTGGCTAAACCAGTCGGGATTACCCAAGAAATGATTGATTTAACTGCAACGACGGCATTGGAGCATTTTACTGCAACCATTGCTTCGGAATTACTACGTAATCCGCATATTCAGGACTTGATGACCGATAAAACCATGGCAACCATGTGGGCATGGCATGCCATTGAAGAAAATGAACATAAAGCTGTGGCTTATGATGTTTTTGAAGGTGTATTTGGTCAGGGATTGAAAGCATATGCTTTACGTACCAGTTCTTTAACGCTGGCAATGGTCATCCTGTTTATCACCCAATCCTATTTTCTGGCACGTTTGTTAAAAGATGATCAGCAATTAAATTTAAAATCTTTAAAAGAAATTTATACCTATGCCTATAGTCCATCTAAAGGAGTGATTTATGGTATGGGTAGGGAAATGTTGGCTTATTTTAAATCAGGTTTTCATCCCAATGATTTAGATACGGTGAGTTTGCTTGAGACTTGGAAAGCCAAATTAGGTTTTTAAGATGTCTTGCCTCTTTGGGTAATCTAGATTGCCCTTTTTTTTACTCGATTTTTTATCTAAAGTTCCTATAATGCGAAGTTTCTGTTATTTAAAAGATGAACGAAGATGATTCGTTTAATGCAAAAAGCGGATGTAAGTCGCATTACGCAAATTGAGCAATTGGTACAAAGCCATCCCTGGACGGCAAAACAGTTTGAAGAATCGATTGATTCTTATGTAAGTACGGTGATTGAGCAGCAGGGGCAGGTGGTGGGGTTCTGTATCTTGCAACCGGTGTTAGACGAAGCTAATCTTCTACTGATGGCAGTTGATCCAAGTCAGCAAGGTAAAGGATTAGGTTATCAACTCCTTGAAGCTTCAATTGCCCAATTGAAAAATAATCCGCTGCAAATTTTTTTAGAAGTGCGAGAAAGCAATCAAGCTGCGATTGCGCTGTATGAAAAAGCCGGTTTTCATCAGATTGATTTACGTAGAAATTATTATCCCAATCCTGATGGCTCACGTGAGCATGCGATTATTATGGTGAAATCATGCAGCGATGATTTTTCGCAGCTTTTTAAGTTATAAAGAAAATTATTTGATAATTGGGTTATTCCATCCAGACGGCAATGTCGTCATCAGCGAGTTTCCCAATTGTTGAATTTCTTCAGGATTGAGTAAGCGGTTTAAGCGTCGCCATTGCCCATCAATTAAAAGCTCCAAAGGTACATATTGAGACTTATAATTCATTTTATTGGAATGGGGCACCCAATAACCTAAATAAACATAAGGTAAAGCTAGAGCTTTGGCATGTTCAATTTGTTTAAGTACTGCAAATACACCCAGCGAACGTCGACTTTCATCCGGATCAAAAAAGGTATAAACCGCAGAAACCCCATCATCTAGGGGGTCGCAACTCGAAACGCAAATAAGTTTGTCATCTTTCCAAAATTCAAGAAAGAAACTATCAGTGCAACTATGGACTAAAAATTTTTCGAATTGATCCAGACTGGGTGGGAACATATCGCCATCGGCATGACGCTCATTGATATAG
>JBLZXS010000300.1:0-3161 GCA_050285325.1 Acinetobacter sp. | reverse complement strand
GCTTCCACCGACATAGCCGATTCCCAAAGACCGAACGACAAAATCTGCCAGTGTCGTGCCTACAGTCGTACTTGCAATAATGGTCAGCCAATACAAATAAGGCCGGTAAGTTTTAGAATTGATTTGAAAAATAGTAGCGCTATAAATAATGCCGCAAAAATAAAGGTGCTGACCAGATAGCCTAAATTGAGCGACATAGACACCGCATCACCACCCGTTTCACCAAAAGTTGTGGCAAAAATTTTAGTAATTCAGAAAAGCGCATTGATTTGCGGAACTTTAGAAATATATTCAGCAATATCTTGTTGTTGATTCATCAGCCTGACTCATTCGAGATCTGGATCTGGATCTGATATTTTCAAGCCTATCACTTAATTCAAGATTAAAAGTTAAAGCTGTTTTTATTCTATAAAATTCACTTAAGCAATTAAAATGCATCTGTGGGTTTAAAAGTGAAGGTATATTTTGACGCTGCTGTGCCGATTCAAGCCGCAGCAGCATCATGACTCAAGGTTAATCAACACTAGATGAGATATTTGAAATAACTATAGTTGGGATGATTTTCAACAAAGACATAATTTTGTTTCTGATAAAAATTAGCTGCAGATTTGGTATCCGTACTCAAACAAAGTGCTGAGAAATTTGCCCGGGCATTTTTTTCTAAATGTTGTAAAAGCTGTTTGCCTACCCCATGCTTACGGTATTTCGGCAACACATAAAAACGACGCACCCGACCAATACGCGCATCAATTTCATTTTCATTCCACTGCTGGTTTAAACCGCCACAGGCGATCAGTTTCTCATCATCATAAACAAAAAGAAGAAACTCCCCCGGTTGATCAAACCTGTTTTTTCCACTTTCATATTCTTCAATCAATTGATCAACCAACTGAAATCCTTCTTTATGAGCTTGCTTGGCTAATTCTGTGATTTGTACCGGTAATTGTTCAGCTTTAGCAATCGTGATATTCATCTAATCTTCCTAATTCTTTCCTATCGTGTATTTTGTACGAATAAATCAGCCATATATTGAATTTTATTCATCAATCTACAGCAATCATGAGCATTGGTGTAAACTTAGTGCTTTAATTTGAAATGTGAATGAAAGACATGGCAACTGTTGATCTTTTTGCAATTGGTAATGCATTAATCGACCAAGAATTTAAAGTCTCTGACGATTTCCTTATTCAACAAAATTTGCAAAAAGGCACTATGCAGTTAACTGATGGTGAAACACAAGCAAATTTATATAATAATTTAAAAGAAACTCAAGTATACAAAGGTCAGGCATCAGGCGGATCTGCTGCAAATACCACCGTTGCCTTCAGTGCCTTAGGGAGTAAAGCATTTTACGGATGTCGTGTTGGTAATGATGAACTCGGTCGCACTTACTTAAAAGGTTTAAATGAAGCAGGGATTCAAACCACTGAAAAATCGGTTAGTGATGGTGTGACCGGTACCTGCATGGTACTGGTGAGCCCTGATTCTGAACGTACCATGCACACTTTTTTAGGCATTACGGCAGAACTAAGCGTAGAACAAATCAATTTTGAACCTCTAAAAACCGCAAAATGGCTGTATATTGAAGGTTATTTATCAACTAGCGATACTGCACGTCAAGCGGTTAAACAGGCCCGTGAAATTGCAAAAGCCCATGGGGTAAAAATTGCCCTGACGCTTTCTGATCCAGCCATGGTGCAATATGCACGTCAAGGTTTAGATGAGCTTCTGGATGATGGCGTAGATTTATTGCTTTGTAATTATCATGAAGCATTAATGTATACCGAAACCGATTCAATTGAAGCTGCTCTGGCTAAATTACAGTTAAAAAGTAAATATACTGTCATTACATTATCTGCCGAAGGCGCTTTAATCTCTGATTCAGCACAAAGTTTTAAAGTACCAGGCCGTGCGGTTACAGCGGTTGATGCCAATGGTGCCGGAGATGCCTTTGCAGGTGCTTTCCTCTATGCTTTAAATGCAGGTTTAGACTTAAAAGTTGCTGCTGAATTGGCGATTTTGATTTCAAGTGAAGTGGTTTCACAATTTGGGCCGCGCTTAAGTGTTGAAAATTACGCAGAATTATTAAACAACTTCCAAAAGGAATGTGCATAATGATTAAAATTGCGATGACGGAAGAAATTCCTGAACGTGAAGCGCGTTCTTATGAAACGCCGAATGGTGATACCATTTTCATTACCCAGCGTGATGGGTCATTTTATGCTTATCAGAATCTCTGTCCGCATTTGCAGGTTGAACTGGAGTTTTTAGAAAACCAGTTCTTAGACCGCGATCAGGAATTTATTGAATGTTCTACTCATGGTGCATTGTTTCTGGTTGAAACGGGTGAATGTATTTCTGGCCCTTGCCAAGGACAATCACTTGAAAAAGTGGATATTAATGTGCATTCTGATGGTGGAATTTACCTGAAAGAAGAATAACCGCAATGGAATTTGCCATGCTTGAGTTTTTACAGAACTATGACTTAATCCCATTTCATTTAAGTTTGTTGGCTTTAGTTTTACTCAGCATGGCAGAAACCATTGGCTATTACTTCAATATTCGTCCTACGCAATATCTGAAAAAACTGTCACCCAAGAAACTCTCTGAATCTCCCTTGCTGAATGTCAAATTTTCCAAAACACTGATTGTGGTGTTCTTACTGATGAATTTCAGCTTTGCTGGATATTTTCTGCAGCTTTGTATTTATACCCAGCAACAAGAATTTGTGCCCGCTTTTTACTTGGTCATTCCTGCGCTCATTATTGCGATTTTTTTCACTGTGTTTATGATTCATTGTCTGGATCAAGTCATCAAACCTACGCTCACCAAACAGCAAGTCAGTTTGCTCGGACGCCTAGCAACAATTTCTAGCGGCAATGCCCGCCCGGGATTTTCTGCGCAAGCACGGGTTAGAGATAGCTTTGGTCAATTACATTATGTTCAGGTCGAGCCAGAATTTGGTGAACTTGAATTTCAATCGCAAATTATTTTAATTCGCTTAAAAAAATCCTACTATATTGCGAAAAAAATTTCCAAATCCAATACTTTATTTAGCATGGACAATCAGCAGTAATATTTAAGCAGAATTATTTTTTAAACATTAAAAAACCAGTCGAACAAGCAACTCAACTGGTTTTAAAAGAAACCATTAACGTTTA
>JBLZXS010000299.1:0-2479 GCA_050285325.1 Acinetobacter sp. | reverse complement strand
GCTTGTTTTAAGGCGGACATTGCCGATTTATACTGGTTTTCCACTGCATCGTATTGCGAACGGCTGACTGCATTCATCGGCAGCAATTGTTTAAAGCGTTTCAATTCATCTTCAGCAATCTGTGCCGCCGACTGCGCACTTTCAAGTTGTGCCTGTGCCGCATTCAGTTGCAGCTGTGCATCCTTAACATCCAGTTTTGCCAATACCTGACCGACTTTGACCTGATCACCGACATCGACATAACGTTCGGTAATTTGTCCGCCCACCCGAAATGCCAAAGCGGTTTGCTGACGTGCTTGCACATCACCGGCATAACTTTTTTGTTCATTATGGGTGGTATTGGGTTGGGTCACCATGACAAATGGCACTTGTTCTGTTTCGGTTGCATCCGTGCTGCACCCCAATAAGGTCACACTGCAAACGATGATCATGCTGGCAACTGCAGTCTTGATTGTGCTCATGAAGTTCGCTCTTATTTAAAAATGATTTTTAGGGCAAAATAAGGACTATCTTAAATTGTCTATTTTTTAATTAATATACTTGGTGGTACATTAATTATAACTGTCCGGTCAAAACAATGACCTTTTTGATTTTTTTGGAAAAAATTGTGCAAATAAATGTGGGTCGCCCCAAGGACTTGGAAAAACGTCAGCAAATTTTACATGCGGCAAAAAACTTATTTTTGAAGTGTGGTTATCATGGTTCGAGCATGAATCAAATCGCCCACGAAGCAGGTGTGACCAAACTGACCGTATACAATCACTTTCAGGATAAAGCCAATTTATTTGTCTGCGCGATTGCGGTGACCTGCGAGGAACTGATCAGTGCCCGTCCATTGAATTTGCAGCCCGACAGCAATTTCCATAAAGAATTCGTTCATGCCTGCGAGCTGGCGCTCAATATCACCAACTTGCCTGAAGCCATTAAACTGGAACGGTTATTGGTGGAACTGGCGGCTGCACAAAATCCATTGGCACAGAAGTTTTATGAAGCTTCGCACCTGCGCATGAATGCAGTGTGGGAAAACTTCTTTCAACAAGCGATTGATCTTGGTTTTATTCAAGCTGAAGAATTAAAAACCCTAACCTGGCTGATTGTGTCTTTATTGCTGGGCATGCGTCATCACGAAGTCTTACTGGGCATTCGCGCCGTCCCCACTGCCGCAGAAAAACAGCAGATTATTTTAAGCAGCATTGAATTGTTTATGCTGAAATATCAAAAAAAGGCTTAAAAACATCCCTTAAAAATCATTTAAAAAGTCAGCTTTTATTTTCCTAAATACTGAAGCGACAGATCAATTGCGAGTTTTAACAGCAATAGATTACATACTTTTGTCTGCCCCCTACTTGGAATGTCATCGAATCGCGGTATATTCAGAACAGAAGCCTAGGAGAATGAAAAAAATGATTCAACAAATTGATGCTCCACTGCGTGAGGACGTACGCTTACTTGGGAATTTACTGGGAGAAACCCTCAAGGAACATGCAGGTCAAGATTTGTTTAATCAGGTTGAACAAATTCGTGCGCTATCTAAAGGTGCACGTGATGGTCAGGTTGAAGCAGAAAAACAACTCGAACAGCTGTTCCTGAGTCTGGAAGATGAAGAGATTCTTCCCCTGACCCGTGCATTTACCCACTTTCTAAACTTTGCCAATATTGCCGAACAGTACAATGTTGTGCGTAGTCGTCGTAAAAGTGAATTTGATGAACATGCCCCTTCACCGAATCCACTGGATCATCTGTTCCAAAAATTCAAAGACCATGAAATTTCATCAGACACCTTATTCAAGCAAATCTGTGAACTGAACATTGAACTGGTGCTCACCGCACATCCCACTGAAGTCAGCCGCCGTACCCTGATTCAAAAATATGACGGTATTAATGACTGTTTATTCAAAGCGGACCAACAAAAACTCACGCCACGCGAACGTAAAACAGTCCTCGAAGAACTCAAACAACTGATCTGTTCTGCCTGGCAAACCGATGAAATCCGTCAGCACCGTCCCACTCCGATTGATGAAGCGAAATGGGGCTTCACCACCATTGAACAGACCTTGTGGAATGCGGTGCCCAAATTCGTTCGTGAACTGGATGAAATGGTCGAAGATCACTGTGGCCAGCGTTTACCCTTAAATGTTGCCCCGGTTCGTTTCGCCTCATGGATGGGCGGTGACCGCGATGGCAACCCGAATGTCACGCATAACATTACCCAGGAAGTGCTGTGGTTATCGCGCTGGAAAGCGGCGGATTTATACTTGCGTGATATTGAAGACCTGCGCTGGGAACTGTCGATTCAAAATGCAAGCGATGAACTGATGCAGGCACTGGCTCAGCCACACCCTGAGCCTTATCGCGAATATCTGCGAGATACTCGTGAACGTCTAAAAGCGACCCGTCACTGGCTGGCGCAAAAGCTGCAAGGACAAGAGGCGGATGACAGTCTGGTGATTAAAAGCAAAGATGAATTATTACAACCCTT
>JBLZXS010000298.1:0-13434 GCA_050285325.1 Acinetobacter sp. | reverse complement strand
AAATGCTGTTGTTCCCACTTTTAATTCTTTTTTCACCCTTTCTAATCTAAAAAACACGCATTCCCACCTTTGCAATCACAAAATGAAAAAGAAGAACTCGCTAAAGATACAAACCTAAGCATTGATTCTGTGCATATATCTTAATATTTAGTATCTGAACTTACTTTCAACTTATTAAAAATAAAGATTTAAGATGATGCGGTTAAAAAAATTAAAGTCGTATTTGCCATTATTGCTTTGAGATAAATCATTTATACAGTTAGATAAATACCCATGGTTCATAAAAATATCCGAGGATTCTATGCAAGAACTTATTTGCTATAAACAGCTTCCCCTTTGGATGCATGCTTCAATTCCTCAGGCATTCCAAAGACCACACAATACAAAAGTAGGAACTTGGGCCAAATTGACCATTTTAAAAGGTGAATTAAATTTTGTGATGTTGAATGAAGCAGGTGAAATACTGTCTGAACATGTTTTCTCTGTAACCCATCAACCGACTTTTATTGAACCTCAAGCATGGCACAGAATTGTTTCAGCCAGTCAAGACATTCAATGTCAGCTAAGTTTTTACTGCATGCCTGAAGATTACTTTTCAAAAAAATATCAAATCACCCCAACTCATTCAGAAGTTATAGCTGCTCTGCCGTATCTTTATATCGGGAAAATGCTGGATGTTGGCTGTGGTTCCGGAAGGAATTCTTTATTTTTAAATCAGCAGGGTTTTGATGTAGATGCCTGGGATATCAACACAGATAGCATCCAGAAATTAAATCAAATCATTGAGGCCGAACACATCAACCATCTCCAGACTTCGGTTCGGGACGTAAATCAAGATACCGGCATTCATGACCACTATGATTTTATCTGCTGTACTGTGGTAATGATGTTTCTGCAAGCTGAAACTATCCCGCCACTGATTCAACAAATGCAAAATGCAACTAAACCACAAGGCTTTAATTTAATTGTTTGTGCGATGGATACAGAGGATTATCCCGCTCAAGCTGATTTTCCATTTGCATTTAGAGCGGGTGAATTAAGTGATTATTATCGTGGCTGGAGCATTCTAAAATACAATGAAAATGTCGGAGAACTTCATCGTGTTAATGAAAATGGAAAGCGTATAAAGCAGCGCTTTGCCACCCTGTTAGCGCAAAAAACTCCATAAAGAGACTTTTAAAACAAAGAAACTTGTTTTGAATGAATCGTTGACTCTGGATTCGTCAAGCTGTCAGCGATTATTCTTAACCTGATTAAAGTAAAATAATCGAGTTCAAACTAAAGCAGAGAGTAATAAAATCTTTAGAATTACAGTTTTTTTTATTTTTTAAAATTAGCTTCAGTTGAAATACCTTAACAAAACACTATTTTGTCCTGACTTGAATCCATATTAATCTCTGCTGCAGTTCAACTAAAAATTAAAAATGTCATTTATCCACTGTTGATCCTGTGATTTTCTATCTCTTTCTTTTAATTGATATCTTGTTCACCCCTCTAAGCGTGAATTTAAATTTCAGCGACTACCTAAGGGCAGTTCGCTGAAATAAATGACTATGTATGTTATCTGGACACTCTGTATCCAACCCTAACACTTTATATAAGCGCAACTAGCGCTGCCTTATTTGGACCAATTAAGCAGAAAGAGAATTTTTATTCTCATCATTCTAATGATGAAAAAACCCTACCAGTATTCACTTGACTGGGATCATTAAGTGCTGGTAAGGCGTTCCTGCCCACATCACGTAAGGTACAGCAGTATCCGGCTGAGCATTTTTAGGATACATGTCGTAGAAACTGGGATTGGCACCTACAATCATGACGTGGGGCCCGGTCTTGATCCAGTGATTGCCGGTAGTCGGTTTTGTTGCATAGGGATCCACATTGCTGGCATCAGTACCACCTGCCAGCATATACATAAAACCGACATTACCTACGGTGGGCTTTTTGTGTCCAATCCATGCTTCAGCCCACTCCAAAGCCGCCTTATCCATGCACATTGGATCGGGTCCAGGAGTAGCTGGATTGTCAGGCATACAGGTAAAACCATTGCGACCTTTGCGCAAAGTACGCATCTGACCATCTGCACCCATAACCACAATGGTAGCTGCCTCACTGACTTTTTTCGGCGCTGCGCTCATTGCACTGGCGATAGCCGTTTTGTCAGCCGCCGAAGAGGCTCCTGCGCTACCTTTGGCTCCCATAGCTTGATCAGCAGCAAAGACGGTAGATGCAGACAGCGCAATACATCCTGTGATAATCAACACTTTTGAAAAATTCATGCTAAGTTCTCCATACATCATGAGTGAAAACATATGAAATAAAACAGGCTTAGGTCTGACAGTCGACCGTGCAGCAGTCTATTGTTGTATAGCAGTCAGCCTAGATGATAGAAAATTTTGGATATCATGAACTTGCAATTTAACTATCATGTTGATGCCTGTGCGAAGCTTTTACCAACCCCCTCGAAACAACCATTCAATCGAGGATGGAATAATTTCAATAATGCATACTGCCTTGGCTCTACGGTGATTCAGCACTCATTACCGCTAAACGGATGAGAAACCAGGAATAAAACTCTGTGTAATATCAGGACTGAATAAAATCCTATCAAGACAGTAATTGAATTGAAGTGTTCATATATTCTCCAAAGAAGATTTCATTTATGACACTTCACTAAAGTTATTCAGTGTATCTACGTCATAATTAAAAACAGGAGGGAGCATAACTATTATTGAATGTAATATTTTTTAATCACATTTAATTATTACGTCAATATGACGTACCACAATGCATAGATTTAATAACAAACAAAATTATTAGAGCACACTTTTTTACATAGCTAAAAAGCTCTAAAGCTAAAAATATAAATGACATTTAACTTAATATTTTCATTAAATATATTGTGAATATCCACCCATTTTTATCTATTACTGCAACCCATAAATAAAATTTGAATCAAGGTCTGGAAATGTGGTTTGAAATAAATTTTACTCAAAGCTTAGAATGCTATGAGACGTTAAGTGAGCTATGTATTCGGGCCTAGGCATAATTCACAATGTTTTTAACCAACCTACATCGATTTATTCATCCAAACCTCTGATCTGACTATCAAAAAATCATTCCGAATAGCCAGATGATCTTGTTCAACTCATCTTCACATCCCGTTCACACCGTTCTATCTAAAGTATAAAAAATAAGATTCGAGATGGATAATGATGATGAAATACCCTAAAACAATCGCTGCCTCTGTGTTGTCACTGCTGTGTTTATCTGGATGTAAAAGTGTTCCAAGTTATTCTTCGGATTATAATACGGCCAAAAATAATATTACCGGTGTAACATTAACCGACGCACAAGCCGAGGATATTGGTATCCGTTTCACCTCTACCTTTAATACTTTGGGTACTCCCGAATTCGTCAATAAAGCCAGTTCACTCTATGCAGAACAGCTTTTTATTAATGACACCCTTTCCCAGTTTTCATCGCGACAAAATTTGGTTGAACATTTCAAGGGCATGAATAAACGCGTTTCTAATGTGTCGGTAAAATTGCTCAACACCACCCATCATCAAGATTCTGCCTATGTGCATTGGTATATGGCTTACGACTTCAAAATTTTTGGTACTCAGAAAAAAATGGCTTCATATGGCATTAGTGAAATTAAAGTAAATGCCAACAATCAAATTATTTTCCAACAAGATTTCTGGGATCCGGCAAACGGTCTATATCGCTCATTACCTTATGTAGGGGGGGTATATTCATGGTTATTACCATTCAAAAAATTGCCTTAAGCCTGATGTGCCTGACGGGTTTTTCCGTCAGCGCTGCAACTGTACAACAATGTACCCAGGCACCCATTTTGATTGGCAAAAAACAAGTCGGACAAGTCAGTTACTTGGCCGAGTCTTGTCAAAAAGCTTGGGATAATCAAAGTATTCAAATGAATTTTGCTTATACTCAGGATATTCCAGAATGGGCATTTAAACGTGCAGCCACACATTTTTTAAAGAAAAATATTACTGATTTCAAAGAAAGTTCTGCGCTGAACCGTATTACCCAGCTCTATAAACCGGTTAAAAATGGTGATTTATATACTTTGACTTATGTACATTCATCCCAGATCTTAACGCTTTCATTGAATCAAAAAACATTAGGTCTTATTCAGCATAACCAAGCCAATCAGTATTTTAAAATTTGGTTAGGTCCACAGCCTTTTAGTGCTAAATTAAAGCAACAACTCTTAAACTAAAGAGCTAAATTTATCGTGATGACAAAGCATTTTATCCTTATGGTTGAAGACCATTATGAACTCGCATCAACCCTCTGCGAGTTCCTAGAAGAACACGGTTTTGTCGTAGATCATGCACGTAACCTGGATGCAGCCCGAAATTTATTAAAACAGCATCCTTATCATATTCTTTTATTGGACATTAACTTACCGGATGGCTCAGGCTACGACTTGTGTGAATGGTTACGCACAGAACAAGGCCTGGACATACCGGTACTTATGCTGACGGCACGTGATACCTTGGATGACAAACTTAAAGGTTTTGCTTCAGGAACCGATGATTACTTGGTCAAACCATTCGACTTTAATGAATTAGTGATGCGGGTTCGGGCCTTAATTAAAAGATCAATGGGTGAGGTTTCAAACAGTCAATTGCAAATTCATGACCTCGTCTTGGATACTGCACGACAAAGTATTAGCCGTGCCGGTCAAAATATAGAACTTCCACCCATTCAATTTAAACTGTTAAAGCTTTTGATGAGAAACTCGCCAAAAGTAATGAGTAAACAGGAAATTGTGATGGAGTTATGGGGAGATGCAGAACCTGAAAGCGATGCGCTACGCAGTCATATTTATAATTTACGCAAGATGATCGACAAGCCATTTAATCAGAAATTGATTCATACCGTGTCTGGGGTTGGCTTAAAAATTTCGCTGGAACCAGAATCCCTTAGTTAAGATACACCACCACAATCAATCCGGTTGAAGGCATTAAATCAATATCGCTGTGAATGCTTAAATAATATTGACGATCAAACAATTCTACACGCCAACCCAGTTGCTTACACAGTTTCTGTACCAATTGCAGCCCAATGCCATGCCCTTTGGTTTGTAATTTTAATTGAGGACTGGACAATTCCTGCACTTTGACGTCATTGGGTAAATTGATGCCAATGCCATTGTCGGCAATCAGGACTTTATTTTTTTGCAGAATAATATCAATTTCTGAACCTTGAGAATAATTTAAGGCATTACGCAAAATATTACCAAACACCATTTTGGTCATAGACGGATAAAGCTGGCGCTTTTGTTCCTCTATCTCCTGTTTAAGACTGATCTGTATGCCCTTGGCCTGACTGACACTTTCCAGATCTATCTGTAGTTCATGTAAAATATTGAACAACGATTTTTGTTCTGGGGTGAGCGTATTTGTGGTATTGCGCGCAATCGCCAACAAGGTATCTACCAGTAATTGCATGTCTTCAATGGTATTGCCTAAACGGGTAAAGGCTTTGTTATTCCCATAACGTGCTTGGCAAAGTTGAACATTGCCTTTTAAAATCGTTAACGGTGTACGAAGCTCATGACTGACATCCCCGCTAAATTCACGTTCACGATTAATAAATTCACTCAGAACCTGATGATATTTTTCGAGTGCTTGTTTTAAATATTCTGCTTCCATATTGGCATCGGTGCTGATGTCCTTAAACGGTGATGCTTCTTTGGTCTGATGTTCCCAGTCAATATTCTCTAACGCATTTGCCAGTCGGGTAATCGGAGAAAAATAGCGGCGCGCGCGACGATTCCACCACCACAGCACACTATAGAGTACAAATAAACTGAACATTAACGGTGCTAGACCAAACAACCAGATCAGTTTATTGACATTACTTTCCCCAAAAACCAGAAGTACATGCTGTCCATTACGTTCACCATAGACGGTCATGCGTTCTTTACCATCGACAAAATGACGGCCAATGCCCGGTTTTAAATCCATGTTTTGAAAATTTGTGGGGGTCACTTGGTTCCAGCGGTAACCATATAAATTTTTTGTGTCAGGCAAATCAGCACGGGGATTACGCTCTACCCGCATCCAATAATGTTCCATTTCCTGTTCAAGTGCTGTTTTCAGCAAGGTACCTTTAATCACCCATGCACTGCATGAAATACCAATCACAATCGACAACGCAATGAGTCCAATCTGCAACCAGTAATAACGGTTGAAGACTTCACCCAAGGGATGAGAACGGTTGCCCTTAAATAGCCTCAACATACACACATCCCTTGCCTGACCCACTGAATGGTAAATTCAATTTAAATTATACGGCTTTCTTATGAAACAGAAAGTGACCAATCACCCATTCCTGTCCCTGCTCAAAACCAAACAGCTCAGCACAAGCCATGAAGAAAATCCGCCAACGTTGCCACCAAGCTGCAGCATCTTGACCATACGTTTTTTCAAATAACGGTTTCAAGCTGTGCTCTTGTCGATCCATATTTTCCAGCCAGGCATTCGCGGTTCGTTGATACTGTGTGCCTGACCACTGCCAATGCTGTTCTAACTGCAAATGGTCTTGAAAATGTAAGAAAGTCGAAGCGGATGGCATCAATCCACCACTAAAGAAATATTTCGACATCCAGTCATACTCATTTTTAATTTCAAATGGATAATGTAAAAAGCGATGACAGAAAATATGACACCACAACAAGCCATCCGGCTTAAGCCAAGCATTTATTTTTTCGAATAACTTTTGATAATTACGCACATGCTCAAACATTTCCACCGACACGACGCGATCGAATGACCCGTGCTCAAGTTCAAGTACATTGACGTCACAAGTGATCACTGTCAAATGATTGAACTGTCGCAATTTGGCCTGTTGTTGAATATGCGCACGTTGTGTTGCAGAGTTGGATACGACGGTGATGCTTGCATTTGGATAACGCTCCGCCATCCACAAACTTAAAGATCCCCAACCACAACCCACTTCCAGAATGTGTTGCCCATCTTTTAACTGCGCACGTTCACAATAACTCGCCAAAGCCAGTTCTTCTGCTTCATCCAGGGTAGTTTGAGCATCGTTAAATAAACTTGCACTGTACTTTAAGCGTTTACCGAGCACGGCCTGAAAAAACTCGGTCGGAAGCTCATAATGCTGCGCATTGGCTTTATCTGTCTCGATTGCAATTTCACTGTGTTTCAGCATGTGCAGGACGTCCATATAACGCCGGGCAGCCTGTTCAGGATCGTAACGCCCTTCCTGAGTTAAGCGTTTTTTACTTAAAGCTCGTATCGCCGCACGAATCGCCTGATCTGGAATCAATCCACTTTCGACCAGTTTTAAAGACTGCTGAATAATAAAATCCATGTTGTGATCTACTCTTTAGGTTGCCACGGAATAAACATTGAGGTTCGTTGCTGATAATCTCGGTAGTTCTGACCGCGATGACGCAATGCCTGTTGTTCGCTAAACGGAATGCCGGTGATGTAGTATAAAAATGCCCACATCAGCAATGGATAAATCCATAACAGATAAAGCCCTGCGCCTAAGCCTAAAACCGGATAGGCAAACCAGTGTAACCATTCAAAAAAATAATTCGGATGCCGTGAATATTTCCATAAACCTTGATCCATGGTTTGACCCTGATGCGCAGGATTCTGTTTAAAACGGTACAACTGCTGATCAGCCGTACTTTCCCCAATAAATGCCACCAGCATAATTACTGCTGCAGCAATCAGTGCCCAATTCGTCCATTCATTCCACTGAATTTGAGAGGTACTCAGTAGCGACAGCATCGGATAGGAAAACAGAATCGCCAGTCCCGCCTGAAACATAAAAAAAGCCAGAAAGCCAAGATGCTGAAAGGCTCCCATGGCACGGCGCATATTGGCATAACGACGGTCTTCTTCTGCCTCATGCCCGTAACGGCGCAATAAATGCCAGGTCAGGCGTAAAAACCAAATACTGCTAGCAAGACCAATAAAGATACGTACAGCGAGAGGTGCAGTATCCAGCAAAAAAGCGGCGATAATGACATTCAGGGCAATACAGAAACTCCATGCAACGTCGACCAAACCGGCACGGCTGTTATAGGTCACAATGATCCAGCATACCAACATGATAAAGACATCAACCAACAAGAAATTGAGTAACATTTGGCTCACTCCCCGGCATATCAATGGATGCTTAAAATTTAATATGCACTGGCTTCAAACAGCATATGTACATCGCTAATCACGCCTTCTTTAAAGCCGCCCTCGCAATAGCACAAATAAAAGTCCCACATCCGAATAAAGTTTTCGTCAAAACCAAGTGCGAGGACTTGTTCACGGGCTGCTAAAAAGTTTTTCCGCCAAAGATGTAAAGTCTGGGCATAACTTTGCCCAATATCCTCCAAATGCTTTAAACGCAATTTCTGTTCCGAGGCGCTTTGGGTTAATACGCTGATGCAGGGAATAAAACTGCCCGGAAAAATATAACGCTTAATATAATCCACGGTATTTAAGGCTTTTTTATAACGCGCGTCTTCAATGGTGATCGCTTGAATCAGACCCAGTCCATGGGGTTTCAGCAAATTGCGACATTGCTTGAAATAAGTCGATAAATATTGCTCGCCCACCGCTTCAATCATTTCAATGGAAACCAGTTTGTCGTACTTGCCTTCCAGTAAACGATAATCTTTTAATTGCACATCCACCCGATGCGCTAGACCTGCAGCTTGAATACGCATAACTGCTTCATCATATTGCGCTTGTGAAATGGTAATGGTGGTCACTTTGCAGCCGTAATTCTGTGCGGCATAAATGGCAAATCCGCCCCAACCACTGCCAATTTCGACCAGATGATCCATCGGCTTAAGCTGTAATTTCTGGCAAATCAGCTCTTTCTTATACTCGGAAGCCTGTTCCAAAGTCATTTCAGCATCTTTGAACACGGCACTGGAATACATCATTGAGGGATCGAGAAATAATTTAAAGAAATCGTTGCTGAGGTCATAATGATCTGCGATGTTTTTACGACTACCATCAATTGAATTTTTACGGGTTTTATACCAAGCCTTCAAGAAAATTTGACTGGCTTGGGAAATCACGTTTTGATTAATTTTATCGAGCACATCTCGATTACGCGCTAAAATCTGGATCAGTTCGACCAGATGATCACTGCTCCAATAACCCCGAATATAGCCTTCGGCTGCACCCAATACCCCATTTTTAAAAATTAAATCCATCAGTTGTTTATCATGAACCTGAACAACCGCGCTTAATTCGATGCTGTCTCCGACAAAACCATTCCAAGCCCCTTGAAATATAATTTGACCGTGACGCAACTTAAACAAACTACGTAAAACCAAAGGTAGCGAATCTTGTTCACTGGAAATAAGTGTTTTCATGATGTTGTATTTCCCTTATTTTTCTTGGGATGTCGATAAAATGGCACTTTTTTCTTCCATAAACGAAAAGCGTTCAGATAAATTCCCGCCATCATTTTGAAAGGTTCAAAGACACTGGAAATAGCATAGCGATTCAGCTGTGAAGGAACTGTGATGGAATGGAGTGAAAAACGCATCGTCGCATCAAATTGCAGTACATCCTGTTGAAACAATTGCATATGGATCACGTTTTGCTGTTCGGAAAAATTGAAATTCCAACGATAATCCATCTCCATTGGCATAAATGGCGAGACATGAAAAGATTTTTTAAACTCGAACTGATAACCCTGAAACTGTGAATGTTGTACGGCTTTTCCTCGACAGTCATGTACATAAACCTTGCGTTCATTCCAGGGGGTATTAGTGATTTCACTCAGGATAAATAACGGATGCTCAGTTGCATCAAGCACAATATAAAACACTACAGAGTTAAAGCGAAAGCCCAGCGTACGCGGTAGTGCCAGAACACGAATCTGGGTATCTGAGCTCAATACGGTATTGGCTTGTTTTAATATTATGTGTTGAACTTTTTGCCGAATTGAACCTTGTTCCATGGTTAAAAAGTCACTGCAATCTAAGCGAAGCAGATTCCACCGATTTGATGACCACAAACAGGAGTGTTGGGTAATGGACTCAATCTGATCCGGATCGAACCATAAATAGCTCAATTGCGCTTCAAATTCATGCGGTTTCGGTAAATAGCGACGATGCCGGATGGTGACTGGCGCAACGGCAAGAGAGCTCATCAACATACCACGCTCCTCTGTTTAGGCTTCTGCAAGCGCTGCCAATTGATCTACGACTTTGGCGGCACTGCGTGCGCCATCCTCATGGAATCCCCAACCCCAATAAGCCCCACAAAATGAAGTTCGATTTAGTCCATTGATCTCATCCCAGCGTGTTTGCGCATCTATAGCTTGTGCATTAAATACAGGATGTCGATACTGTCGTTCGACCAAAATATGCTTTGGATCAATTGAAAAATTCGGATTGAGGGTGGCAAAAACTTGGGTTTTACAGGATAAATTTTGTAGCTTGTTCATCCAGTAACTAAAGCCATAATGAAGCTTTGGCTGCTGAGTTTGCGAATCAGGATCAGATAAATCAGCCGTAACATGCACATGCCAACTCGCCCATTGCGATTTACGCTTTGGCATAATCGTCAGATCACTATGCACCACCATTTTGTTGTCTTGATAAGAAAAATTTGCCAGTACCTCTTGTTCTAATGGTGTTGCATCATTTAACAACTTTAAACTGTCATCGGCATGGCTGGCAAAAATCACCCAATCGAACTGCTGCGTAGCCTCTGCCGTTTGTACAATCACCTGATCAACCAGGCGTGACACACTGCTTACCGCGATTTTCTTAAACTCAATACTGGGCGACTGTTGCTGAATGGCTTGAACATAACGCGCAGAACCCCCTTTCACGGTTTGCCATTGAGGACGGCTCTGAAGCTGCAACATGCGATGATGCTGAAAAAAACTCACCACGAATTTATAAGGAATTTGTCCCGCCTGCTCAACTGGACATGACCATAATGCACCGCACATCGGATACAAATGTTCTTGGCGAAAAGCCTCGGAATAAGCATTCTGATTTAAATATTCTTCAATGGTTAAGGTTGCATCGTGCTCATCAACCCTGACCTCTTTATTGGCTGAATAAAATTTAAAAAGATCGGAGAGCATAGCCCTAAAATTAGATTTTAAAAAATTCTGTGGTCTGCTCAGCAAGGAAATCTTTTTTGAGGGATTATATTGAAGTCCCGTGACCTGATTATTAACCGAAAAACCCATATCACTGCTTTGCGAGTTCACCCCCAATTCGGCAATCATTTGGCTAAAGAGCGGATAGTTATAATCATTAAAGACAATAAAACCGCTATCTACTGCAAGCTTTTGATCATCAATCACTAAATGATGGGTATCGGTATGCCCACCAAAATAATTATTTTTTTCAAAAATGGTCACTTGATGATGCTTTGAAAGTTTCCATGCCGCATACAATCCGGAAATCCCTGAGCCAATAATCGCTATTTTCATGAAGATCCCCCAGTTTGAATGTTCTTAGTTGCTGTTTTAATTGATTTATTTACTTTGTTGGATGAATCAACGATTTTATTTACTTCATATACCCGTGCTGGAATCGGCTTCAGTCCCCAGACCAAGCCAAACCAGGACATCATTTTTAAAAGATAATAGGTGACATCAATCTGCCACCAATAAAAACCTTGGCGTGCGCTTCCGGCATAATAATGATGGTTGTTATGCCACCCTTCCCCCAAGGTGATAATGGATAAAAACAAGTTGTTTCGACTTTGATCTTTGGTTTCAAAATCCCGGCTGCCGTATAGATGTGCAAGGGAGTTAATACATAAAGTTGCATGAATCAACAATACCGTTGAAACAACAAAGCCCCAGACCAGAAGTTGCACACCGGATGTAGCCAATTGAGGCTGTGTAATCGACAACCATTCGCCTAAAGCATAAATTGCCGTTGCAGTCAGGAGCACAACCAGTAAGCTAAAACGATCTAGCCACACCAGTTCAGGATATTTGAGCCAGTCTTTAATCACTTCTTTGCGTGTAGCAAAGTTATATTCATTTAAAAACCATCCGACATGGCTATACCAAAAGCCGTGTGTCGATGAATGTGGATCTTGATCGGTATCGGTGAAGCGATGATGATAACGATGATGTGCCGCCCACCATAAAGGTCCACGTTGAGCGCTCATGGTACCAATCAATACAAAGATAAATTGCACAACTCTGGAGGTTTGAAAAGTCTTATGCGACAAATAACGATGAAAGAATGCGGTAATCGAAAACATCCGAATCAGATAAAACATCAGCATGAAAACCACAGCAAACCATGACACCCCAACCCAAAACACGGCTAAACAGGCAAGATGAAGAAGAATAAAAGGCAGAATACGAAACCATTGAATTTGCTTATTTTCAGATAAAACCATTTGTGCATGAACAGGACTGGACCAACTATCGAGCCATCGCATAAGACTTTTAAACATGGACTATCCTAATCTGTGAATCATTCGATTTTCTTTTACCAAGTTTAGTCAGGTCGAAATGAAATTTATGTGAAGCAATTACTTTTTTTTAGTGAAGCTGCTCAAAAAAAATCAGCAGCTCCAAGTATTTAAATATTATTGCTGATGTGGTGTCTTGATTAATTTAGAAACATCATAGCCATACTCGCGGGCTGTCTGTAAATAAGATTGATAGGTTGCTTCATCTAACTGGGCATCACGCGACAAAATCCATAAATATTTATGGCTTGGCCCACCTACTAATGCCACTTTATAATCTGGATCGACTCTTAATACCCAATAATCACCTTTTGTAAAAGGCAACCATCTTAATCCTGCCGGCAAGAAACTCACTTTCAGTTTACTGTTTCCTGCATTTTGAGCATAAGCCACGCCTTTAGAACTCATCATTTCATTGGATTGTTTACGGCAACTGTTCAGTACCCCAATGGTATGATCTGGATTCACCGTATATTGCGCTGTTGTATCACTTACACATTTGCGTTGGAAATACAGCGGCAAATGCGCAATTTCATACCATTGACCAGCGTATTGATTCACGTCAATTTTTTCAACTGCCTGCGGCACTCCAGTTTCGGCCTGGGTATTCAAAGAGAGGCTGAACATGCTCAAACTCAATACACTGCTTGCACATAAAGATTTGAATAAACTTGTCATTTTTAATAAAGCTCTGGGATATTTATTTTTATAAGATAACGTATCTGGCTGTGAACAAAGTGTGAAGATCGAGGAAATGAAGCCCCTTGAATGGGGAATTTTATATTAGAAAAACAAAAATAAGGTTAAATGGCTTTGGATAGAATCGGACAATACAGCCAATAAAAAAGCCTTTAAACATTGAGTTTAAAGGCTTTTTTAGATTACTTCGGATTACTTCGGAAAGAATTTTGGTGGGGTGGCGTCAATTGAACTCAAAACCCAA
>JBLZXS010000297.1:0-6036 GCA_050285325.1 Acinetobacter sp. | reverse complement strand
AATCTTTACCAATGGAATACAACATGACCGGATTTTCAAATTCAGCAGCAACTTCACGGATAATATGAATACTCTCAGCTTCAAGCTGTTTAAGATGAGTAAGTCTTTCCTCATTTATGGACATTGACAACACCAGCTCAGATCAACGTGTACTTATTACACTTTTAAAAATATATATTCATTATAAAGATTTAGTTATCCCAACTATTGCTTGTTTTATTATATTGATATGCATATTTGTCATATAAAGCTTATCTAATAATGAGTATAAGTTTTTATTAATTGTGATCTTAAGTGCTGAAACAGCATTGTAGCCAGATACAGTAAAGACAACAACTCAACATTAAAATGTCCAAAATATAAGCTGATTGCTTATTCCTCTAACTCATATATTTTATTCGGCTGCAAAATTTCATAGAGTAGCCCACCTCTCTCCCTCACTGCTGTCCTTTAAATTATGCTGACGCTAGACCATACTATTGAAACCCTAAAATCTCGCTTGGAATATGCAAAACTTGCCGGCTTTATCTATCAACATAACGATCATTTACTGGCCCTGCAAGAACCCTTAAATGATGATGGTTCAATCCTGAATAACTTTGTTCAACATGAGCTTACTGCTGACCAGATTGGACTGCAATTTGGTCTACGACTTTTAGACAATAAACTTGATTTTTTGATTGGCGTGACCTATAGCAATCAGGATCGAAGCTATGAAATTAGTGCCGGTAATCTAAAGGCAGATCAAAAAGCTTTTAACTTGCTCTATGCCTTTTATAATTATCCCAAAGCATTTTATCTGGTCAGACTTCCACTTGCAGCCAATAGTGCTCAGCTTGAATATGCCATCGAGAGCCAACTATTCAATCAGCCGGGCTTAGATTTCCTCAATACTGCAATTAAAACCAATCCAATGGGACAACAATTCAACTGGATGAAAAGCTTTATTGTACAGCAAGCTTTAGACATGAAAGTTCGCATGCAAAGCTGTTTAAATTAAGATCCAAATTTTAGGCCTAATCCAAAGTTTTAAGCATTAAGTTGCTTCTTTTAAGCAAGTTTTCAAAATCTAGAAAATGCAGTCTTATAGGCTGCCTTTCTGCCCCTTATTGAATAAATTTTATACAATTACTCTGCATAAACTTACTTGAGTTATACCTGTAGAGCGCTACATTATCTGCTGATAGTGATATATAGAGCACAATAATGACTCACTCTATTTACCCTGCTTTACGATTCAAAGAAAATGCCAAAACTGCCTTGGAATGGTATTGTTCTATTTTTCCAAATAGCCACATCATGCTAGAACATGACCCTGCGGTAAAAGCCCAATTGGCAGGTGTACCTTTTTTAGGAATTAATGGTGGTCCACCATTTACAATCAATCCTTCCATTTCATTTATGGTGATTTGTGAAACTCGCTCGGAGATTGATCATTACTGGAATCAACTCAGTAAAGATGGATCTGCGCTGATGGAGTTGGGGCAGTATCCCTGGAGTGACTATTACGGCTGGTTACAAGACCAACATGGTTTTAGCTGGCAACTTTATTTAGGCAAGTTATCCGATGTCAATCAGCAAAAAATTGTTCCAACGCTCATGTACTGCGGTACCTATCAAGGAAAGTGCCAGGCAGCACTAAACTTCTATCAAAGTTTATTTAAAAACTTCCGTACTCAAGGCATTTTAAAATATACCGAGGGAGAATATGCCGGCCAAGTCAAACATGCCCAAGTCATAGCAAATGACTTTACTCTCATGGCAATGGACAGCGGCACTCCACAAAATTTTGAATTTAGTGAAGGGGTTTCCTTGGTTATTGAATGTGAAAATCAGGCTGAAATTGATTACTACTGGGATGGCATTACCTTACAAGGTACTGAAGACCGGTGTAGTTGGTGTAAAGATCAATTTGGGGTCAGTTGGCAAATTATCCCGAAGAACTTATGGAAGATATTAATGGATAATCCTCATGCACTCGGAGCCATATTTAAAATGAAAAAGCTTGTAATTGAGGATTTGATTCAAGCTCAATAACTAACCTAAAACAAAATTTGACAACACTATAGCCATGACTGGTTTTTAACTTATTAAAAGAACAATCGGCTATACAATGAAAAATCAACTAAAAATGAGTATCACTAAAAATGAAAAATTTTAAAAAAATATATAAAAATAGTTTCACTCACTGCCTTTATTTGAGTTTAGGATGTCTGTCTTTATCTGCAAACGCCGTGGATTTAACTCAAATTAAACCTCACCCTATTGATGATATTGTTCAGCAAAATACGGACAAAAAGCTAAGCTTATCTCCAAAGAAAACGACCAAAATTGATCAGATGCGAATTATGCATATTGATATTGACTATGTATTTGATAAAGACAAAAAACAGCAACAAGATAATATTCAGACATTAATAAAACGAATTCAACAGGTTCAACCCAATACCATTTTTTTACAGGCTTTTGCCGATCCAGATGCGAATGGTTCAGTAGATCAGGTTTACTTTAAAAACCGTCACATTCCACTAAGAGAAAATCTTTTCCCAATTCTGGTTAAACAAATTCGTAGCAAGACACAAGTGAAGCATATCTATGCATGGCTGCCTTTAATGGCTTGGGAGTTTCCAAAAAGCTACCGTATTCCCTATGTTTCACATAGTGAGGGTGGAAAACAAGGTTATATTCGAGTATCACCCTTTGATCAGCAAAATCTCAAATACGTTTCTGAAATTTATTTAGATTTTATAAAATCCAATTCAGTAGATGGCGTGCTTTATCATGATGATATTACTTTAAGTGATTATGAAGATTCCTCTAATCCAGCCAAAAGCATGTACAAGTCCTGGGGATTTAATTCCGAGCAATTATTAAAACAAACACAGCACTCTAAACTATCCCAATTCGCCCAATTCAAAACAGCTTATCTGGACCAATTTGCTGAAGGTATTAGCAAAATACTTAAACAACAACAACCAAACATTCTTACTGCACGAAATATGTACGCACCAGTCGTATTAAATCCTGTAAGTGAA
This sequence comes from Acinetobacter sp., assembly GCA_050285325.1. GTDB lineage: Bacteria > Pseudomonadota > Gammaproteobacteria > Pseudomonadales > Moraxellaceae > Acinetobacter. The sequence goes on along the minus strand of JBLZXS010000297.1, from coordinate 3,001 downwards.
AATTGGTTTAGTCAATCTATGCCCAGCACATATCAATACTATGACTATAATGCCATCATGGCGATGCCCTATATGGAAGAAGCGGATGATCATCAACAATTCTATTTAGACTTAATTCAACAATCAAAAAAATACGACCCAGAATTGAGTCGTACTATCTTTGAACTTCAAGCAGTGAACTGGAGAAATAACCAGAAAATCCCTATCCAAGAAATTACTGAAACGATCCAGTTTCTAGAAAAACATGGGGTAAAACATATTGGTTATTACCCCGATGATTTTGTCACTGACCATCCTCATCCATCTAAGCTGAAACACGCTTTTTTAATTGATGATTAACCTCAAAAAACTCTAGCTTCCCTTTATGATCATAATAAAGGGTTAGATTCTTCGCCTGCTGCATATTTAAGATATCGACTGTATTAACTTTAAAACTGGTGGCTAGCTGTTTTTCGTCTATAGCTACTGGAGCTCTACGACGGTCTTCACCATAAAAACGAACCCAATTATAAGTTGCCCACAGCCATAACATACAAATGAAGATGGCAATCATGGCAATGAGGTTTATTAGACTTAGCTGACTATCAGGTGCAGCTTGTATCACCATTTGTTGATAAATTGTTTTTCCTTCAAGCCACCAGAACATTACAGTAATCAGAGGCATAAACAACCACATAAAAAGGAACCACCCCACAATTTGCAAACTGTAACCCACACTCTTATTTCGTACATATTCAGGTCGATCAATATATTCAGGCAGTTCTAACTTTGACTCATCTTCAATAACAGCATATTTATTTACATTAGTCATTTTCCACCTCTCCTCTAAATCCACGGTCTGGGCTGACCCATCGCGCACGTTTTTGAGTTTTGAAAATTGTTTTAGGTAATGCAATGACCGTGGTCAGCATGGTGAGAATCCAGAAGAACAATGGATACCAAATGACCCAAAAATAGTTCCTGAAGATTCGGTCTTTATCGTAGGGCTTATCAATGCACAAACTGACAAAGAATTGAATAAGACAAGTCATGCCTAGAATGACCCCGTACCATTGAGGAAAGAGAGATTGAATTGCCCACTCACCTGGTAAGGAGAAAAACAGACCATATAAATACAGGATAATAATGCCAGACATCACATAGGCCCAGACTACGCTGATAATTGATTCCAGAGCAATCAGCCACATCCGGCGTAGATTCCATTTAAATAAGCTTGACGAATAAGCAAACAGAACTTCAATCCCACCTTGAGCCCAACGTAAACGTTGTTTCCATAACCCTTTCAATGTTTCTGGCATATAGATATAACATAATGCTTTGGGTACATATTGCAGATCCCAATGATCGAATTGTAGACGCCATGACACATCAATATCCTCTGTAATCATGTCATCACGCCAATAACCAATACGATCTAATGCAGTTTTACGAAAACCTGCAATTGCCCCAGAAACTGTAAAAATACGTCCGTAGGTTCGTTGTGCACGTTTAATTAATCCGATAATAGATGAAAATTCACCGACCTGAATTTTACCCAGAATACTCGAGCGATTCACAATACGTGGATTACCCGTCACCGCTCCGACTCGAGGGTAATTGGTCAAATGGTGCATCAACCATAAAACAGCATGCGGATGTAATAAGGCATCACCATCAATACAAACCAAATATTCATTTTGACTCACCATTGCACCTGCACGAAGCGCATAGGCTTTACCTTGGTTCTCAGCCAAATGAACAACTCTCAATTTTGGATATTTCAACAGAAGCTGATCTAAAATTTCCCCAGTTTTATCTCGACTACCATCATTTACTGCAATGACTTCAAAATCTGGATACTGGGTTTGCATCGCGAACTTAATCGTTTCTCTAACCTGTGCTTCTTCATTAAAACAGGGAATAATAATACTACAGGCATTTTTACTAGGTGGTGGTATAGCCGGTTGTTTACGTTCATGTTTTAGATAAAACCAAATACCACCTGCAATCCAAATCCACGCCATAAATAATGGATAAAAAAAAGCAAATCCAAAATAAAAATCACTGACTCGAAGTTGATTAAACCATTCCATTATTTCGCCCCCTTAGCCAAGTCGCGCTCATAAGGATTTCGATACGTTAATGGACTACTATTAGTGCTTAACTCTCTGTAAAGATTCTCTTGAATCTTCTGTCCTTCTTTTACTTGATAATTATTAATACCAATTTTTTGTACTGATAGATTTTTTAAAGTTTGATAATCGTACTGATATTGCTTCCATTCACGTTTCGTGGCATTTGGATTGATCGTAAAACTAAAAATTAAACGTTGTATTTGACGATCATTCAATTGTTGTAATTGCTTTTGTATAGCCTTAAATATTTCAGGATGACGTACTGGATCAAATTCAATATAAAGGAAATCACTATAAGCTAAACTATGCTCAATTAAAGGTTTTAAACCCTCAATACGTTTATCCTTTAAACTCATTTTGAGAGCAGTTTGATAATTACTACTAATGTTTGCGTAATATTTTGCCCTTTCTTTCGTTCTTTCTTTAATTTGAAAAACTTTATTCATTTTCTGGCTACAGTCAGCATCCCAAGTTTTATTTTGTATGGCACATGAAAACTCATCTCCGATTTCTATCATCAGGCCTTCAAGATGTGTATTATTTTTAACCAAATCGGCTGTCAGCTCCGCAAGATTTAAACCTTGTTTTGTTTCTAAACTAATTGGCAGTTCTGCATATACCGTATTACCAATACGTGTACGTGCCTGCCAAACTGTACGATTAAGCAGGTCTTGACGCATACTTAACTGTCGAGTCGGGAAATAGGCAACATCTATTTTTCCATCGTCATTTTCATCCGCTACAGTTTTTAATAAAATCATATTGGTTTTTAATGCACTGACTTGATCTAAAAATTGTCCTAGTTTTTGATCAAAAATTTGATTATTCGGACTAACCATGTCGGTTAAATCGAAACGGATAAAACTGCTACGTTGCTTATAAGGCGC
>JBLZXS010000296.1:0-13416 GCA_050285325.1 Acinetobacter sp. | reverse complement strand
GCAGCGGTAGTTCAGTTGGTTAGAATACCGGCCTGTCACGCCGGGGGTCGCGGGTTCGAGTCCCGTCCGCTGCGCCATTTATCTTAAAAATCTCTGTTCAAGAGAATGCCTTTAGAAAAATCTTTGATTTTTCTCTTGCGCTCAGACAAGGCTTCGCTTTGTTACTCTTCGCTCAGGGCGCTTAGCTCAGTTGGTAGAGCGTCTGCCTTACAAGCAGAATGTCGGCGGTTCGATCCCGTCAGCGCCCACCATATATTCTCCTTGCTCCAATCCTGTTTTTTTCATAGAATCTCAAGACTATAATAATTTTAAAAATGAAAAACTATGAGAAATCCATATCAACGCAAAGCTGCGTCCAAAAATCAAAATACCACCTATAATGCTCAAGACATTTATAAACAATTCATTGAAACGATTGTTGCCCAAGGCTCTGTCAGTGCTTTATTTGATGATGGTTGGGCTTTATGTGCGACTCCTACAGGTCAACGTGCTTTCGCAGTCTGGCAACATAAAAGTCTGGCTAAATTACTGATTAAAGACAATTGGGAAAATTATCAAATTCAGGAGATTTCACTCAAAGATTTTATTGAAAAAGTCATCCCTTTTTTACGTCAAGAAAAGACCTCTGTATCGATGGATCTAACCCCAGAAGGGCAGAATGTCCTGGTTGCACCTGAAAAATTATTATTAGACATGAAAAATTATCTGTATCAGGTCTATTTGCAAAAACCAGAATTATTCAAAGACACCAAACTGCCCTTACCACGTAGCATTCGTTTAAATTAATTTTCCAGATAGATGATTTCTCAGTTGGTTCAGCAATTTAGTATTCGTTGAGCAGCCATCCACTGACAAAAGCAAAGTATTCGCGTAACCAGGAATTATAGCGAATATACAAGGGTGTGGTTGCGCTGAGTGTGAGGATCTGTTGATAGCCTTGGTGTCCAGCTATAGCTTTGGCGCGTAAAATATGGAAATCACTGGTGGCAATGATAATGGGTTGATCCAGTGTAATATGATGTTCTAAAAGTAAAGGTTGGACATTACGCAAATTTTGTTCAGTGCTGGTGCTTTGATCTTCTAATAGAATTCGAGACGGATCAATTTGATGCTGCTTCTGCATGTATTTGGACATCACTGCTGCTTCAGTTATCTGCTCTTTAAAACCTAAACCTCCGGTCATCACCAGAATGGTTTGAGGATAATCCTTAGCATAACTTGCAGCGACGTCTAAACGTTGTTGTAACGTTGGCGACGGTTGCCCATTTTCTATACCACTGCCCAGTACGATAATTGCCTTAGCCTGCTGTGCAGGATTGTTATGCTGAATTGTATAATGTAGATAAGCGAAAAAAATTAGCAGTGTGGCGAGCCATAGAAAGAATCCTGACCAAGCACAATTCCATAAAGTTTGTCGTAATTTACTGATTTGGATAAATTTTTGAATCCAATTAAAAAATATGGAATACAGGATGAGTCCGATCCCGATAATAACAGGAAGAATAATTCCTAAATGGATTTTATCTAGTGAAAGCAGCCATAAGCCATCGAACGCCAATAAGCTGCCTAGGATAAAACTGAAGCTGCGTTTTAGATGGTCGGACATAGGCGGAATCTGGGTAGAAGTTGGGGTTAGTTTAAACAAATTAAGCATTTAAAGTATAAAAAACCGAGCACGCAGGCTCGGTTTTTTATTGTTTTAAGAATTAATACACGTCGCGGCGATAACGTCCTTCTTGACGAAGCTGATCGACTGTTGTTTCACTTAGAATATCAATCAGTGCTTGATCAACATCACTGGCCATACCATTAATGCTGCCGCAAACATAAATCACAGCACCATTGTCGACCCAAGCTTGCAGTTCTTGCGCTTGTTCACGTAATTTGTGATGCACATAAACTTTTTCTTCTTGATCGCGTGAGAAAGCGAGATCTAGGCGTTGTAACATGCCTGTGGTTTGCCAGGCTTCGAGGGTACTCTGGTAGAAGAAGTCGTGTTCACGTTGACGTTCACCAAAGATCAGCCAGTTTTGCGTGTAATCCTGACGGGTACGCGCATGTAACAGGCTCATCAATCCCGCAATCCCTGTCCCGTTACCTATACAAATGACTGGGCGATTGTCATCAATCAGATGGAAGGATTCATTGGTCCGAATACGCATTGCCATCTGGCTGTTTAATTCAGCATGTTGCGTCAACCAGCCAGAACCTAGACCTAACTGGCCTTGAGTATCTGATTGTTGACGAACCACCAAGCGAAGCACTTGTTGGGATGGAATGCTGGCAATAGAATATTCACGCGAAGGCAGCGTATTCAGTTGTTCCAGTAAATGATCCATATTTGCAAAAGGTTCAACTTGAACCGTTAAATCTTTATCCCATAATGCCTGTTCAATACTGAGCTGTAAGGAGTCCACTTGTGTATTGGGCTGGATTTGATGCTTTTGCATAAAGGCTGCAATACGTTCAGCACTATTGCCCGGTTGAATTTCTGCAATATCACCCGCCTGCCAACTCACTTCATGAGTCGGTTTCAATTCGATATTAAAGGCAGGAGCCCCTAAGCTGTTTGGATTGAGTAGATCACGTTTTTCCAGTGTCCAACTATCGAATGTTTTTTCGATATCCATAGCTTGCAACTCAAGTTTGGTCACTTGGGCTAAGGCGCTGTTCCATGCCTGAATCTGTTGATTGTTGGCATTATCCACTTCAATGGCGGTAAATAATTGCTGCGCGCCATTTTGCTTTAACCAGTTATCGATGGTATGACCAAAACTACAGAAGGTGTCTGGATATTCGCTGGAACCCAAAGCTAAAACTGCATACTTTAGATGGCTTAAATCGATTTGTGATGAAAGTACTTTCTTGGTAAAACTTGAAGCTAAATCTGGCGCCTCACCTGTGCCATAAGTACTGGCTACAAACAAAACTTGTTCAGTATTTTTTAAATCATCGATATTTAAATTTTGTACGGATTTTACGCTTACCGGTTGATGAGCTTCTTGCAAGCTGGTCGCAGTACGCCATGCCAGTTGCTCTGAAATACCGGTTTGAGTTGCATAAGCAATCAGCCAGGGTTTTGCATTGGGGTCAATACTGGCAGCAGTCAAGCTGTTACGTGCAGCTTGAGTCAGTTTCTTTTGCTTACGGCGCTTAAGATATAACATCCAGCCGGTAATAAAGAACAATGGCATAGACAGAGCTGCTAACATCGCCAAGAATTGGTACACCGGGCCAAAGAAGCTTCCACGGTGAACCGGCAGCATACTGCTCATAATTTTTTCATTTAACTTTTTATCTTCATAAATTTCCATGTCTTTAATAGATGAAGTTTTATAGTCAAATGTGGCTTTATTGCGTGCACGTTCATGTTGTGGAACAGCATCAACAAAACTCACTTCAACTTCGCCGTTGGCTTTTTTCGGCAAATTAACGGTCAGGCTGGAATAATCACGGCCGACTTGTGCATTAAATCCACTCCAGGTCTGGGTGAGCGCAAGATTGATTTGCTCAGGGCTTAGACCCGGTTTATCACCACCTTCACCACGAGAACCTGGTTTAGAACCTTCTCGATCTTGTTTACTTGATTGTGCCTGTTCACCGCTTGGGGCATTTCCGCCACGTTCACCGCGACCTTCTCCAGCGCCACGCTGTGGAGCTTCACCTTTTGATTCTTTTTGTTGTTCGACACCCATCACGGTATACAGGCCGCTACGCCACCAGCTATAAGACCAGGTTAAGCCAGTACACGCGATAATCAGGAAGAAAATAACCACCCAAGTACCCACAACTGCATGCAAGTCCCAAAGGAAATTACGGCCTTTAAGTTGCGGTTTAATCATCAGCCATTGTTTAAAAGAGTGTTTTTTAGGCCAACGCAGGTATAAACCACTCAACACAAAGAACAGCAGCATCAGGGTACATGCGCCAGTAATCTGCTTACCCACAGGACCGATCGTTAAGTTGCGATGTAACTGCTGGATAAATTGAAAGAACTCCCGTCCTTTGATTTCCGGCAAAACTTCAGCAGTGTAGGGGTTAATCATCATGTTATAACCCTTACGTGCACCTTCTTTGACAATATTTAGGCTAGAAGATGCAGTCGGGTCTTTGGCCACAGTGATGCTATTGATTTTCATCTCTGGAGCAGCTTTATTAAAGTGCTGATACAGTTCTGCAGGAGTTAATTTGTCCCGATTTTCAGCTTGTACGGTATAACTGTCTGGATTCAGCCATTTTTGAATTGGTTGTTCATATGAGTAAATGGCACCGGTAACGCCCATAAGCGAGAGGATTAAGCCAGCGGTAATCCCGAGGAACCAGTGAATCTGAAAAAAGATTTTTTTTAACATAGCTGAAAAAAAGATGCGGGAGGTGAACAGTATTAGCGCGAATTATAACTGAACTTCTGCAAGATAATATGGATTTTGCAGGTAATATTTATTCTCATTCTCATTTATATTTGTTTTTATGAAAAAACCCCCAAAAGTCTGGAGGTTTTTTGTGCAAATCTTTTTGGTGAGGGCAGTGCTTAAACCTGTTTAGCTTCGCCAACGCTCTCGGTTAAATGCTTACGAATGGTATTGAATGAAAAATTCTTTGAATCCATACGTTTTGGTAAAATATAAGCACCTTGCTGACCTTTGACTTTGAAGTTAATCAACATAAAGTCAGGCGTGTTATACCATTCATACACATCTTTCCAGCCAATTGCACCGACACCTTCTTGCGCGCCCATTTGCTGACGCATAATCAGACCGTGTGGTTGTACGCCTAAACGAATGCCTTTAATTTCCTGTACCGGAAATTCATTCATTTTACGTTTCACGTACCATTCCAAACCGAATTTGCGGATAAGTAAGTACGCGACTACGCAGACCAGTGCGACCCAACAAAAAATAGTCGAATAGTTCTTTAATAAGATAATACCAACAATAGATAACGCAGCCACGACAGCCATAATTATCCATGTTTTAGTACTGATTTTGTTGGTACTACGCCAAATAGCAAGTTGAGCTTGACGTTGTTCAGCCTCTGAAATTTCATAGTTCACAGGCTGTAGGGTATAAGCGTATAAATTTTTCGCGGTCATAATGAATTAACAAATTTAGAACTGTAAAAAGTTTAGCATTATTTATACCCGTTCAGGGAGTATATTGTTCCAAAATCATTCGAATTATAGTGAAGCTAATTCGGTGGATTCGTCGTCATGCTCATGACTTAAACTTTGTTTTAAGCGACTGAGTTGATTCAGAATACTAATCATTAACGACAACTGCTGCAAAATGATCAGCGATTTCTGATCCTCCTCATTATTTGCAGTTAAACGTTGACGAATCGTGGCGAGCATATTCTGTACGGTCAGATCGGGTACTTCATCTCTTAATAAAGAACCTTGAATATTATCTAATGCCTGGTCTAACAGCTCTAAGATCTCAAGATCTTGTATTTTTTCACGATGTGCCCCTAAGGCCGCAATATAACTCAGCAGGGTATGATTCAAACATAAAAATTCGAAAGCCTGACTTTTTCGAATCGGATCAAAATCGGGTTCAGTCGCTAAAGTTGAAATCAGGGAGGCCACTTCAGCATCATTATTATGGGCTGCACGACGGACCACACGATATTTCAAACCGTTATTACGACCTTGTTTATATTGTTCAATCACTTCTGCCAAATAGTCGCATTGTGCAGTGAGAGAGCGATTGATGGTTCGAGACAAGCGGCGGAACTTCCAGTCCGGAAAAATAAAGCTGACCCCGAACCATGCCAAAGCACAGCCAATTAAGGTATCAATCATGCGGGGCAAGGCTGCTGCAAAGCCCATCCCATCCAGATTAAAGTTGATCAGCGCCAGAATGGTAATAAAGGCAGTGGCCTGGGCATATTGTTTACTGCGTAATTCAAAGAACAGCACGCCACTTAAAATCAGCAGTAATAATTGTCCCTCGATAGAAGGGATAAAGTACAAAACGGCATAACCGAGAATAATACCGACTAAAGTGCCGACAATACGCAGGCGTAAACGGCGCTTGGTGGCATTAAAATTCGGCTGGCTGACAAAAAGTGCGGTCAGTAAAATCCAGTAGCCATATTCAATATTGGTCACTTGCACAAAAATATAGCCAATCAGCAAGACCATAGAAACACGAATGGCATGCCTAAACAGCACAGATTCTGGCGTTAAATGTTGTTTGATGCGGATCACAATATCATACCAGCCTTTTAAGTCATCATCTTTCAGCTGGTTTTCAATATGTTTGGTTTTATCAAACTTGATATGGCGTTCAGTTTCTACATTGCGCAATTGTGCATCAATCGACTTTAGATTTTGATACAGGGAAAATAGCGCATTCACCCACACCTGATCATATTGCTGTTCAGAACGTAATTTCTCTAAAGAAAGCCTTAAGTTGGCAAAAGTATGTTTAAAGCGTTTGTTATGTTGATAGGTTTCACGGTGCAAAATGCTGTGGCTTAAATCTTTACAGGCTTTGGCCTGAATGGATAAAACCCGCTGGAAGCGAAATAAAATGTCGCTATGTTCAAAAATTTTAACCAGTTTCTGATAGTCAATGTGTGCTGAATCGGCGCGTTCATGAATATCTTGTGCCACAAAATAATATTGCAGGCTGCGACGAGTATCTTTTTGTCCACGGTCGCCCTTTAAACGGGTCAGAAGCGCAGTTTTCATTTCATTGAAAATGCCGACCAGTTTTCCGTTTTCCAATGACAGTTCAATCATACTTTGCTGATAACTGCTGGGTGTCATGTCGACATCAAACAGATTGGATTTTGCAAACAGAAAGTCACCTAGAGATGAATAACATTGTGACAATTTGTCTTGAACCTGACGCACAGGAAACAGTAAAAAACTGATGGTGGAAATCAGGCCATACCATGCAGCACCTGCAACCAGCAGCAAGGCTTGGCTATACCAGTTGTCAAATAGCCCAACGCCCAGCATCGAGTAAACGGAAATAACCAAACAACCATAAGAAATGGTGGCATAACGACGTCCCAAGGAGCCGAGTAGAATCCAGCCAATACAGGAGACGATCAAACCTAAAGCAAATAAAATCGGATAAGGAAATAAGAAATAAATTGAAATTGCGGTAAGAAAGAAACCGATATAAGTATAAATCAGATTCATGATACGAACCGAGAAACGGTCGTCAATATCACTTAAGCCGGCAGCCACCACACCCAGGGTTAAAGGAATAGTCGCCAGTTGGTGCCCCATAAAATAAGGCACAAAAGCGGTACCTGAAAATGCAATCACCATGCGCAGGTTATACATGAAGGTGGTGTTATACGTCGCTTGTTTAAGGCGTGTGAGCCAAGATTTCAATTTATGTCCTTCCCACAAAGTGATCTATGCATCCGGGAGTTGAATTATGTGATTTTTCACTCTCAATTCTGGGAAATAATACTATGTACAGTGTAAGCTTGTCTTCAAAGCAGCCATTTAAAAATTAAATATCGATATGTCTGAACAACAGTCTACACAACAATATTCTACGGCATGGATTATGCTGCTGGCGTTACTGACCTCATTGGGTCCACTTTCCATCGATATGTACTTGCCAGCATTGCCTCAAATGGCCGCAGACTTTGGGGTCAGTACCCAGATGGTCGCTAATACATTACCTGCCTATTTTTTAGGTTTGGCATTAGGACAGCTGATTTATGGTCCTTTAAGCGATCGAATTGGTCGTAAAAAACCCCTTTATTTTGGTTTGGTACTTTATGTTGCGGCAAGCATATTATGTATTTTTGCCAGCAATGAATGGAGCTTGATTGCGGCGCGTATTTTACAGGCGATTGGCGGCTGTGTCGGGGTGGTGATCGCCCGGGCGGCTATTCGTGACCGTTTGGGCATGCAAGCTTCCGCACAAGCTTTTGCCAGTATGATGATTGTGATGGGCATTGCACCGATTATTGCGCCAAGTTTGGGTGCAATCGTATTGAAGTTTTTTGCATGGCAGGCGGTCTTTGTTTTTTTAACCCTCATCGGGGTAATCTGCCTGTTGTGTGTACATTTTTTCTTTAAGGAAAGTTTACTGCCTGAACGCCGTTTAAAGCTGAATATCAAGCAGATATGCAATTTATATGCTGTTATTTTTACTGATCGCAGTTTTAGGTGGCCAATGTTGGCAGGCTGTTTTTCTGGCGGGGTGCTGTTTTGCTATATCAGTTCATCGGCTTCGGTATTAATGGATGATTATGGTTTGAATCAGCAACAATTTGCTTATGCCTTCGGTTTAAATGCATTTGGAATTATGTTGATATCCGCGCTCAATAAACGACTGGCGCATCAGTTTTCCGTAATGGGGCGTTTGAAAATAGGTGGGATGCTTCAGCTTGTAGGTGCATCTATTTTATTTATTGCAGGTTGGATGGGTCAGATTCCATTGTGGATTGTACTGGCAGGCATGTTTTTGGCGGTGTCCGGTATTGGGTTTACCGGGCCAAATGCCATGGCTTTGGCAATGTCGGAGCAAGGTGCACGTGCAGGAACAGCCAGCGCGATTATGGGGAGCATGCAGTTCGCTTGTGGTTTGCTCGGTGGCGTGATTTTGAATTTCCTGATTTGGAATTCTCTTTTAAATATGGGCGTGGTCATGCTGATGTTTGTAGCTGTAACTTTAGTGGCGATTATGCAATTAAGTCCGCCTAAGCCGCATGAACAATCCCACGGTTAATATTGAAAAGCAGTGTTAAATAGAATCCCAATTGTAATAAGAAGAGACCAGTTATAGAGTCTCTTTTTTATTTTTAAAATAGACTTGTGAAAGAAGTCTAATCACTCAAGTAATTTATTCATCCAGAAAAACAGTAAATTCTTCAGCGGCTATGCGTGGAGTGATAAACGTATTCACAATATCATCCGGATCGGCATAACCTAAGGCAATGGTACAGACCAGTTCTTCATCTTCAGGGGCATTCAGTACATTAAGCACGATGGCATGAAAATGGTTCCAGGCAGCTTGCGGGCAAGTGTCTAGACCACGTGCTTTTGCTGCGACCATCACGTTTTGCAGCATCATAGAAATATCCATTTTGGCGCCAATGCCCATGACTTTATTTACAGTGAAATATAGTGCGACTGGTGCATCAAATAACTGGAAATTACGCAGGTTCTGGCGCGCCATTTTTTCTTTATCGCCTTTCTGGATATTTAACAAGCCGTATAAACCCCAGCCATTTTCACGGCGACGCTCAATAAAAGGGGAAATCCAGATTTCTGGATAATAGGCAAATGTTTCTTGATATTGGCTGGCAAGTTCTGGCTGGGTAAACAGTTCGATTTGTGCTTTACATACCCGCTGAACCATTTCATCACGTTTTTTTCCCGTCACCACATAAACTTTCCAAGGTTGTGTATTGGTTCCTGAGGGTGCCCGACTCGCCACAGTTAAAATGTCTTTAATGATTTGTGGATCAACCGGTTTATTCAAAAAAGCCCGTACCGAATGGCGTGATGTAATGGCATCATCAACATAACGAACTTGTTCCAAATTCATAAAAATTCCTTTTGAAATGAGTTTTTTAGCGATTATGACTATATACATTAGTCGAATATTTGTACGTAAGACTTTGTATGAAATTTTACTAAGTTAAAGAATATATTCATTATTTTGTAATATAAATCTAAAAATAAGATTGTTTTTTAATCATTGTTCGAGAAAACTGATTTTAATAAGGCAGATAACTTGGTAGATTGATGGCTACATATGATTTACATATGTTGTACTTTTATAATACGTTATGCTTTTTTCACTGTACTAATAAGCAGAAAATGCAATGATTTTTGAAGCTTTTTAAAATTTTTAGTCATGAATTTTTTCATTGATTTGTTGAGTTTTTAAGGGTCATTTATGCACGGACGCGAAATATTTAAATTGGAGATTAGAATGAGTCGCTTACTCAACGGTAAATTTATGGCTAAAGGTTTGGCATTAGCAGTGACTGCTGTAATGGTAAGCACAGCACATGCAGGTAAAGCTGAGCAAGAACAAATTCAAGAACTACGTAAAGAAGTTGAAGCATTAAAATCTTTAATTCAACAGCAACATCAAGTTCAACAACAGCAGCAAACTCAAATTGAGCAAGTTAAAGCACAGCCTGTTCAGCTTGCAGCAGCGCCAGCAGCTAAACCTGAATCAACAACAGGCTTTAAAACCAAAGCCGGTTCAAGTGTAAATCTATATGGTTTCGTTCGTGGCGATGCGAACTATATTATTGAAGGTGCAGATGATGACTTCGGTAATGCTGCTAAAGTTGGCAATGGTACCGTTAGTTCCGTAAATGATAAGTTGCGCGCTACAGCTAAAACTACCCGTATTGGTTTAGATTTTAGTTCACCAGTAGGTGATGCAAAAGTCGGTGGTAAAGTTGAAGTTGACTTTGCAAGTGCGACTGAAAATTTACGTATCCGCCATGCTTATTTAACCTATAACGACTGGTTATTCGGTCAAACGACATCTAACTTCTTGTCAAATCATGCGCCTGAAATGATTGACTTTGCTACAAACATTGGTGGTGGTACAACACGTGTTCCACAAGTACGCTATGGTCTTAAACTCGCTCCTGCCACTCAATTATTTTTCTCTGCTGAAGAGGGCGATAGCTCTGCTACAGATATCAAATACCGTCTGCCAAACTTAACCGCAAAATTAACTCAAGGTTTTGCCGATGGTAAAGGCTCAGCATCAGCACGTGCTTTAGTTGAAAATTATAAATCGACGACAGCAGACGATAATAAAACAGGTTGGGGGGTTGCTGCTGGCGTAAATTATCAAATCACTGATCCTTTAAAAGTGTCTGCCGATGTTTCCCATGTAGTGGGTAATAGTAATTACTTATATGGCAGTAATGGTGCGTATTCTGTAGTCAATGGTGATATTGAGCAGAATGAATTTACAGCAGTACAAGTCGGTGCGACTTACAAGATTTCTCCTCAATTACGCTCAACCTTGGCTTATGGGGCAATCTTTGCTGATGATGGCAATGATTATGCTACAGCTAATTCAACTGCACTTGTAGCAAATGAGAAAGTTCAACAAGCATGGATTAACTTTATCTATTCACCGGCTGCACCGATTGACCTGGGTATTGAATACGTCAACGGTAAACGTGATACATTTGCTGGACAGTCATTTAAAGATAACCGTGTAGGCTTAATGGCGAAATATAATTTCTAATCTTAATCTCTAAAAATATAGAAATAAAAAGAGGCGATTTATTCGCCTCTTTTTATTTCTAGTTGGAAAAATATGAGTAGTTGTTTATAAAAGCTATATATTTAATAAATTAGAATATAAAAAGTCCGATTGTGGGTAATAGGCAAAATTGTAAATAAATAGAGACATTAATAACAAAATTTGGATAATATACGCTCTTTTTGAACATTACTTGGCGTGATAGCTTTATCATTGCTGAAAATGCATGTTTATTTTTGCGTATCCTGCAAAAAATGGCATGATGAGGACTAGAAGCTTTAAATGAGACGATCTCTCATGAGTAAGCGGGTTAGTAGGGATTTAAGGAAATGTTCTTTCTTTGAATTCCAAAAATATAATAACTTGCGTCGTCTCTTTTTTATTTTTCCATCTATATGGAAAAATAATCTCCTTGTCTATGGTTTCATCAAAAATGAATTTTTTATTCCTTTTTGTTGTACAGCTTTTATTTTGTTTGGTCTTTGCCAAATGGTTCTTGAGATTTTTTAATCAAGAAAATACTAAGGCTATAGAACAAAAAGAATCCAACTATTTTATGGACAATGATGATGGAATTTACTTTTAATGCCTTTTATACGCTCATTGCAGCGGTAATCGTTCTTTTATTAGGACGGTTTCTTGTCAATAAAATTGATTTTTTAAGACGCTACAATATACCCGAACCAGTGGCGGGCGGCTTAGTTGCTGCAATTGCTTCACTATTTGTGCACAATATTTGGGGTTTGAGCATCTCTACAAGTACTGAACTCCAAACCAGTTTTATGCTGATTTTCTTTGCATCCATTGGTTTAAGTGCAAACTTTGCCAAGTTGAAAGAAGGTGGTTTAGGTCTGGTGATTTTCCTGGTTTGTGTGGCTTCATTTATTATCGTGCAAGATTTTGTCGGTATTAGCTTAGCGACTTTACTAGGAATCGATCCTTTAATTGGCTTAATTGCGGGTTCAATTACCTTGACAGGCGGGCATGGTACAGCGGGTGCCTGGGGTGAGATTTTAGAAGTTGAACATGGCATTCAAGGTGCTTTAGCTTTGGGCATGGCCAGTGCGACTTTTGGTTTAATCATTGGCGGCATCATTGGCGGTCCTTTGGCCAAAATGTTGATTAATCGTCATCAGCTTGCCCAGCCACGTAGCAATAAGCAAATAGAAGACCGTGATTCAACACTCAATGCAGATACAGATTCAACTGAATTTACCCAATTTGAATATCCGCATCAGGTGCGTTTAATTACGGCTGATAATGCGATTACCACTTTAGGTATGTTTGCGGCATGTTTAGCTTTTGCTGAATTCATGACTGGCTTTAGTAAAGGAACCTGGTTTGAACTTCCGACCTTTGTATGGACTCTCGCCGGCGGTGTAATTCTGCGAAATGTCCTGGAAGGGGTATTTAAAGTTGGAATTTTCGATCGTGCAATTGATGTATTCGGAAATGCCTCGTTATCGCTTTATCTCGCTATGGCATTACTGTCTTTGAAGTTATGGCAATTGTCTGATTTGGCTGGTCCACTGGTTGTCATTCTGGGTGCGCAAACATTAACCATGGCACTTTATGCAGCATTTGTGACTTTCCGCGTTATGGGTAAAAACTATGATGCTGCCGTACTTTCTGCAGGACATTGTGGTTTTGGTATGGGTGCGACACCTACTGCTGTAGCGAATATGCAAGCCATTACCAATATGTATGGCCCTTCGCATAAGGCATTCTTGATTGTTCCGTTATGTGGGGCATTCTTTGTCGATTTAATTAACGCCACTGTCATTCAGGTGATTCTTAAGTTTTTTGTATAAGTCTGAATGTATTTCTAAAAAGCCCTAGGAATCTAGGGCTTTTTTATTACTGAAAATTATAAAAAGGTCAGAATGAGCTGGTAGGCCATGAAACTGCCCATTAAGCTGAGCCAGACGGGTAGCCTGGTTTTGAGTAAGGCGATGACTACAGCAACAAATATAAGATCAGTGATTTGTATAATATAATGCTCTGCCATTTGTATGACCATACAAAGCAGAAGTCCCACCACAGCCGCATTGATTCCTACAACCGCATGACGAATATAAGTCTGATTCATTAACCATGACCAGTAGGGTAAGGTTCCAAAAACAAGAAAAAAGGAGGGCAGGAATATGGCTAATGTAGCGATACAGGCATTCAGGAGCGGATATGGGGTTAA
>JBLZXS010000295.1:0-2108 GCA_050285325.1 Acinetobacter sp. | reverse complement strand
TGCAGTAATGATTCCACCCGGTGCTTTATAGGGACGTGGCATATCGGGTTTTGAAATTTTCAGTTTGATATACGCCATCATCATCAGTACATAAGAAATGGTGGCACCAAACACAGCCATCAAAATAAGCAGATCACCCTCCCCAGTTAATGACAGCATAAAACCAATAATACCCGGAATGATAATTGACCAATGCGGAGCATGGTTGTTATTTGTTAAAGAGAGTTTTTTCGGTAAATAGCCGGCACGTGAAAGCGCAAAGACTTGGCGTGAATAGGCATAAATAATCGAGAAGAAACTGGCAATTAAACCGGCCAAACCCACAAAGTTTACAAAACCTGCAAGCCAGGTACTTTCACCATAAACTGCTTTTAAAGCATCGACCAAGGGTGCGCCTGAATTCTTTAAAGCATCTGCGCCCGCTGCACCTGGACCTAAAACCAAAATACTCAAGGCAAAAATGGCCAGAATAACCATAGAACCAATTAAGCCACGCGGTAAGGATTTATGTGGCTCCTTGGCTTCTTCAGCTGCTAAAGGTACACCTTCTACAGCCAGGAAGAACCAGATGGCATAAGGGACAGCGGCCCAAATGCCTAAATATCCTAAAGGCAATAATGCACTCGAACCAACCGCATCAGTATTGACTGCAATATTAAACAGGTTGGCACGATCAAAGTGAGGGACCATCGCCACAATAAAAACCAACAATGCGATTGCTGCAACAGCAGTAATCATAAAGATAATTTTTAAGGCTTCCCCTGCACCTTTTAAATGCAGTCCCATAAAGAATAGATAGCAAACCAGATAAACCATCCAGCCCCCAATGCCAAACAAGGATTCGCAATAGGCGCCAATAAAACAGGCAATCGCGGCAGGTGCAATGGCGTACTCAATTAAAATGGCCGTACCGGTTAAGTAACCGCCTAATGGGCCAAAAGCCGTCCGGGCAAAACTGTAACCGCCACCCGCTGTAGGCAACATGGTCGACATTTCCGACATGGCTAAACACATGCACAAGTACATGAATGACACAATGATGGTGGCAATAAACATTCCGCCCCAACCGCCTTGCGCCAAACCAAAATTCCAGCCGGCAAAGTCACCTGAAATCACATAAGCTACACCTAGACCGACCAAAAGCAACCAACCGACAGCGCCTTTTTTTAATTGACGTTGGGCAAAATAGTCTTCTGTCATATTTCCCGCTATCGGGGCATTTTCTATTACGGTTTTAATATCTGACATACGCATCTCTTATTCTATTTCTTGGAATAAAAAGATTTATGCATAAGCCATACCAGTTTTGAAAAATTGGTAAAAAATCGGTTTAAGCAACTGCTGTAGTAAAATAAATGCAGTGTATTTTTACCTTTAATGTTAAATCAAGATGAAGCTGGCTAAAGGTGCTGAAAGGTTTAAAATGAGCTATAATTGTGCACCTTGTTTTTCATGCTGCTTAACTTTATGGCGTATCGTCAGCAATCTGTAACGCTTGATTTGGACACTGACGTCACTCATCAATGTTGCTTGCATTACACTCGTGATGAACATCTCATTGGTATTATTGAATTTAATAAACCAAGTTACGTGCTTAAATGGGGTGATCTGGAATATTTTCGTCGTCGTACCGAAGAATTTTCAGTGATGCCTTTTCCTGAATGCATCAACGCGATGGTGATTGATATTCGTAATATCGCACCTTTTTTAGATAATGAGGTGCCAATCATTCCTTGGCGCTTACTGGAAGAAGAGTGCCCGATTCGTTTAGTGGTTCCGCAAGACCGTCTTGAACATTATTCAGGTCTGTTTGAACCGACATGGCTCACCAGCGATGTGGAAACCGCGATTCAAGAAATCCGTGAATATATTGATATGTTTGTGCACTAAGATAATGATATTAAAAAACCTCCACAATGGAGGTTTTTTTTGTGCCTTGTATTTCCTCTCCTTTTAGGAGGGGGTCAGGAAAAAGTAAATAAATTATTTAAATTAAATACCTCTCACCCTAAAAGCGAGCCAACTTAAAGGATTTTACCAATAATTCTCAACTGCAATATTGCCTTCACCACGGCGGTTCATGATCAAACCACGTGCCTTTAACGCTT
>JBLZXS010000294.1:0-13721 GCA_050285325.1 Acinetobacter sp. | reverse complement strand
GCAGCGCATGTGACGATGTTGCAACGCTCTCCGACTTATATCGCTTCGGTTCCTTCAATTGATTTTGTCTATGACAAAATGCGTAAAGTACTACCTGAAGATTTAGCTTATAAGCTAACTCGTGCACGTAACATTGGCATGCAACGTGGTATTTATGCGCTTGCGCAAAAGCAACCAAAATTGCTGCGTAAGCTGTTACTGAAATCAATTGAGATGCAGCTTAAAGGTAAAGTGGATATGAAGCACTTTACGCCAAGCTATAATCCTTGGGATCAACGTCTCTGTGTGGTACCTGATGGGGATTTATTCAAAATTTTACGTTCAGGTAAGGCCAGTGTTGAAACGGATCAAATTGAAAAGTTTACTGAAACCGGTATTCAGTTGAAGTCAGGGCAACATTTGGATGCTGACATTATTGTTTCTGCGACAGGTTTAAAGATTCAAATTCTCGGGGGTATTCAGGCTACCATTGATGGCAAGCCGATGGATACATCTAAACATATGTTGTATCAAGGGATTATGGTGAGCGATGTACCCAATATGGCGATGATTATTGGTTACATCAATGCATCCTGGACGCTTAAAGTTGATATCGCAGCGGAATATATTTGCCGTCTGATCAATTATATGGATAAGAATGGCTATGATGAAGTGATTGCTCAAGGGGATCAGACCGAATTGATGGAAGATACCGTGATGGGCAGCTTATCTTCAGGTTATATTGCACGTGCGGCGGATGTGATGCCAAAACAGGGTAAACATGCGCCTTGGAATGTGACCAATAATTATCTGGCTGATCGTAAAATATTAAAACATGCCAGATTTGATGATGGCGTGCTTAAATTCCAAAAGCGCACAACTGTAACTTCAGCTAAACCTAAATTGGTGTCCTAATCTTCATCGTATATAAAAAGGAGTCTTAGACTCCTTTTTTATGGTTTGGATTAGGGTTTAAAGTGAACGTGCAATGAGCTCTTTCATAATTTCATTGGTTCCGGCATAAATGCGGTTTGCACGGTTGTCGATATAAGCACGGGCAATCGGATATTCCATCATGTAGCCATAACCGCCATGTAATTGCAGGCATTCATCTACCACTTTAGAGAACATTTCAGAAATTTTATACTTTGCCGCAGCTGCTGCATCTATACCGAGTTTTTCTTCAAGCTGTAATTGCATGCAACGGTCTAAATAAGCGCGGCAAAAGTCAATTTCGGTACGTAATTCAGCCAATTTGAAACGGGTATTTTGAAAAGCGCTGATTGTTTTGCCAAAGGCTTTACGCTGTTTGGTATATTGCACCGTATGCGCAAAAGCTGCCTCTGCACCGGCTTGACAGATAATGGCAACCAGCATGCGTTCCCAGGCCAGTTCTTTCATCAGCATCATAAAACCCATGCCTTCTATGCCCAGTAGATTTTCTTTAGGCACCCGAACATTGTCAAAAAATAATTCGCAGGTATCTTGACCTTTCATACCAATTTTATTCAAAGGTTTGCCTTTACTAAAACCTGCACGATCCGCTTCAACAATCAGCAAAGACAAATTGGCAGAACCTTTATCTGTAGTGCCAGTCTTACAGACCACAATCGCCATATCGCATAAATAGCCATTGGTAATGAAAATTTTAGAACCATTAATCACATACTCATCACCCTCTAAAATAGCTGTGGTATGTACTGCTTGCAGGTCTGATCCTGTTCCGGGCTCAGTCATGGCTATTGCGGTAACCACTTCACCTGTAGCCATTTTCGGTAACCATTGCAGCTTTTGTTGTTCATTACCGAAATTATTTAAATAGTTGGCCACGATATCTGAATGTAAGGAAAAGCCGGTAGATGAATCCATGGCATAGGCCTGCTCCTCAATCAGAATCATACTGTAAAGCCTGTCTACACCCGAGCCACCATATTGTTCAGGCAGGGTGGCGCAGAGTAGACCCAAAGCACCGGCCTTATTCCATAGATCACGATCCACATGCTGCTGCTGCTCATATTTTTCAGTATTCGGAACCACTTCTTTTTCATAAAACCTGCGCACTGTTTCACGAAAGGCTTCATGTTCTGCTGTGAATAAATCACGTGCTAACATATTGGCGATTGGTCGGATTGCAGCTGATTGCATTTTTATTCTTTTCCTCGGTAACGTCATTGTTATAGAGAAAGTAAAAGATTCATCCACACGCCACAAGGTGCTGAATGCTCAAATATTTAGTCCAAATGATGAATTTGGTCAATTGCAGGAAATGGCTCGAAACATGCAGCACTGATAGGGTAAACTAGCAAAAAATTGCACACTATTGGGGAAGACTATGAGTGAAGAAATCAGCTTGGAAGAACGCAAAGTAATTTACCGTGCCCGTCGTGGTTTAAAAGAAATTGATGTGTACTTTGACCCCTATGTAAAGAATCATTATTTACAGGCCGATGCCGCTGAGAAAGAAACTTTTGCTGATTTAGTGGCTCAAGAAGACCCGGATTTACTGGATTGGTTTATGGAAGTGTCTGAACCCCCACGTCCTGAAATGAAAGATCTGATTGTTAAGCTGAAACACTACGTACATGGTTAATCGATCTTTTCAACTGAAACGCAGCCGCTTGGCCTTTGTGTTTCAGTTGATGATTTTTACTCTTGTAATTGTACTTTTACAGCAACTCTTAGCGCCATGGTTATGGCTGTTATGTGTTCTGTTGGGTGTGATTGCCTATGTTTATGGTTTGAAAGTACCTCAACCCATGTGTTTTGAGCATCTGGATGCCAAAGAATGGTCACTTTCAAGTACAAAATCTTCATCCATCAAACGTGTTTCTATCAGCCATATTATTGATCATCAACTGTATATTGTGGTTTATTTCCAGCATTTTCAGGAAAAACCATTACTGATTTGGATGGATCAATTGCCGTTAACACAATGGAAAGCATTAAAGAAACTGGCTAAATTAATCTAATTGTTAGACAATTAAATTTTTGAAACTCCAGTTAAAATATTAATAATCAATAATATAATGATTTCAAATTGAAATTTGTAAGACAGCTTGAATACAAAATAACGAAATATCTTAATTGTCAGACAATTTTTCCTCTGAATTATTAATGCAAAATGTACATTAAATTTACCAACAGCAAATGAGGAAATCATGATGGTGATTCCAACTTGGATGTTTCTGGTGGTAGCGATTGTTTTGGCAATTGTTATTGGACGACTAGGAACTGTGCTGAAGGATCGATTTGCACAACATGAAAGCCGTTAGGCTTTAAACCCTTAATAAGTAGCATGTGCCGAACCGTCGCAATGCTACTTTTTTTTGCCCAAAATTTATAACTTCTCTGAATACAGTCAATTTTCCTCAGTTCATTTCATGGCAAAGTATCAGATCTAATTAGAGTAAATACTCTTTTATTCAGATTTCGCATCTGATATGTTTAATTGCTATGGACATAAACACAATTATAGAGGACAGGAAAATGTCGAAAGTCCAAAAAATATGCCAGGGTATGGCAGTTATTGCAGTTGCAAGTTCTTTATTATCAGGTTGTTCTCAAGTGGTGAAAACAGGGGCTAATGTTGCACTGGGTTTTAGTGAGAAACATATTGTACCGCCTATTTTAGCGATGGATGATGCTGATATGGCGTGTAATTCGGGGAATGCATTGACCCCAGCGATTATGTCAACCAAGGATATGGGTGCAGATCCAACCCGTATTGCCGTTCTTTTATATGCTTCATCGGGTATTTGTGCAGAAAATCAGGCACTCGAATCAGAGCTGCGCTATTTACGTGCCTCTAAAGCTGGTCAAGTTTCAGAAGCGCAAGATGCCCGCATAGAACAAAAACGCTGGGCTGCGATTGCTGCACAGCGTCAATACGCTGGTTATCAACTTTTGGAAAATCGTTGGGAAGCAAAATATAATAAGAAACTGGGCGAAGGTTGCCCGAAAATGAAGAGTGATTTGGATCAAACCGTCTATTTAATGGGGATGATTAGTGGTTTGCAGGCCATGACCAATGATATTAATTCTGGCGGTGCAATCAATGTCCCGAAAGATATTGCTGCAGTGGTGGAACGGGGCATGGCATGTGTAGACAATGCCAAATTCTGGGGAGCCCCTAATGCTGCACGTGCGGTAATTTGGACACTATTACCAGGTGCGGGTGAGGGTAAGCCTGATCCATATCAAACCTTAAAAGAATCAGTTCAATTGGGTGAACAAAAAGGGGTACGCTTGTCACATGCCTTATATGCTGTTGCTGCGCAAGCTAGTGGGGATGATAGCAAAATTCGTGATGCACTCAAGACCTTTGCCGCTTCACGTTCAGAAGAAAAACCGGTGAATCCACAATTTAAGCTGGTCGATAGCATGGCGAAGAATATGGTACAGGGTATTTCAGACCGCTATTGGACTGAACATACCGGTATTCGTACCAGTGAGGATGGAATGCAGCGCTTCTGGGATGACAAGGATAACAGCGCAGAACTCGATGATTTATTTAGCGAAAATGAAACTGCTCAATCTTAAGTGAGGTTTAGTTAAAAGAGGATTTAAATTGACCTGAATAAGTGATTTAAATCTTCGATAAATCATTTTAAATAAGAGGGCATGCCAATGAAAGACCAATTTCTCATGCGGAAAATTGTTTTTATTGCAATCGTGGTGTCAGTTTCGGCATGCCTTCAAGTTTTTGCGGATTCATTTATCTATTGGCAAGCGAGCCTGTTTCAGGAGTTTTGGCGATTATGGACGGCACATTGGGTACATGTGGGCTGGATTCATTATGTACTGAATATGTTGGCCTTTGCTTGTTTACCCTTCATTTTCCCACGGGTTAAAATTTGGCATTTTGTTGCCTTGCTGCTGCTGTTGCCCGTATTTATTAGTCTTTGTTTCTACTATTTATTTCCTGATATTGAAGCTTATGCAGGTCTCTCCGGTGTATTACATGGTGCCTATGTCACGGTTGCCTGCGTACATTTGTTATATAAAAAAGAACGAAATTTTGCAGCATTTGTCTTGTTTCTTATTCTAGGTAAATTGATTTGGGAAAATACTATCGGCAGTGTAGGAACTGCAGAACTGATTGGCAGTCCGGTATTGGTTGAAGCACATTTATTGGGGGTGATTGGCGGGGTTATTATCGCGATGTTATATATTTTATGGGATTATTTCTTTGAATAATGCTCAGACTGACATTTAAAACATAAAAGAAAATGCATATTGTCATTTATATTGCCACCGAATTGATGCAAATTTATTCATAACAATAAAGAGATTGAATAGCGAAAGGATATTTTCTATTCAGAAAAGGAAAGTTGGCATTGCTGAAGCTGTGGTAATGACCAAGATAAAAAATAGGAATGCACATGCAAAATGATGAAAATAACAGATCAGGATTAGGTCTGTTACGTTATATATGGACAGAGTGGATCTCGACTTTTGTCATTCTATTACTACTTTTGCTTACCCTCATCATCGGTACCGGTGAGATGATACATGGTCAGATGTTGCGTGTGGGAGAACGTTTGTATGGCAATCAAGACATTGGCATGCAATATTCTTTTTTACGTGCAGAACCGACTACGCCGAGTTGTGACCGCCATCCAGATGTAGATGCGCAAGTCCAGCAGCAAATGAAATCCAATGCCAATGATGAATTTGCCGATATTTTTGGAACCACCTCCGAAGCTGACGTGCGTGCTTCCGTATTGGCGGGGCAACAACAGTGTGAAGAAAAATATCAGTTCTATGACAAAGCGATCAAATATATTGATGCCCATCCCAGCCTAAGAACGTATCGAACCATTGAAACCTCGTTCTTTGGGATTTTTAAATTTGGTACAGAAAATCGCGTCATCATTTTATTGCTAATGGTGGTGGTCGCTGCGATTACCGCATCGGTGAAGTTTCATCATATTGGCTTGCGTGCTCCGACAACGAAACTGGATTATCGGGTTTATGCATTGTTTATGGTGCTCGGTAATGGTTTGCTGACTGCATCGGTACTCAGTCAATATCAGTCAATTATTAATTCAGGCGTCACCTCGACTTATGAAACGTTGGTGGTTTACTGGCTGTGGATTTTCCTGTTTGTGACCCTGACCTTAATTAGTCTATTGCAGTTCATTAAGCCACCTGCAGTAAAACAGGAAGGCAAAGGTAATTTCGGCTTAGCTTTACTGAGTGTGCCTTTGTATGCCTACATGGCCTTGGTGACCGGGATTGTATTTACCTTTGTCATGGATTATCCAATGGGACAAGGGATTTATTTGGGAATTCTGGTTGAATTCTCAGGTATTTTCTTAAACTTGGGACTATTTATCTGGGCAGGGATGCTGCTGACCCAAACTCGTGTCATGGATTTATTTCTGGGGATTTTACGTCCTTGGAATTTGGCACCGGAAACCCTGACTTGGCTAATTTTGATTGCCGCAGCGATTCCAACTGCCTATACCGGTGCTTCGGGGATTTTCGTTGTTGCCGCAGGTGCGATCATTTATAAAGAAGTGTGGAACTCGGGTTCTCGCCGTCAATATGCCTTGGCCGTATCCGCAATGTCAGGTTCACTGGGTGTGGTGATTCGTCCGTGTTTGTTGGTGATTCTAATTTCGATGCTGGATAGCCGTCATGTGACTTCGGATGAGCTGTTTAATCATGGTATTTATGTCTTCTGGCTGACCGCGTTTATTTTCCTTGGGGTGTCTTTATATCTGGCTGAAACGCGTTTCCGGGTGAATTCACCAAAAGTGGCTGTTCCTGGAATGTTGAAAGCCATTGTTCCCGTGATTCCTTATATCGTGATTACCATGATCGTGATTGCATTATATAAATATGGTCTAGACACCAAAATGGATGAATTCACTGCACCGGTGATTTTACCGATTATTTTGATTGCCTATATTATGTTTGATAAATGGTGGGGCGACCGTTTCGCCACTCCACCAGATCGCCATGCCGCTTTGGCGCTGGAACACGAAAAGCAATCGACCTTTATGCGTGAGCATACGCCACATCCGGGAGAAAAATCGCGTGGTTTTGGTCATTCACTGTGGTTTGCTTCAGCAGAAACCGTTGGTCATATTGGTGCATTAATCATATTAATGGCTTTGTCTGCAAGTGTGGGCGGCTTGATTGAACGTAGTGAAGTGGTTGAGTTATTGCCAACACATTTGGGTAATATTTATATTTCACTTGCCTTTATCGCCTTGTTACTGGCCATTATTGGCATGACTACAGACCCGTTTGGCGCAGTGATTCTGGTTGCAGCAACCATTGCACCTGTGGCTTATGAAAATGGTATTCATCCAATTCATTTCTGGATGATTGTACTGGTTGCCTTTGAATTGGGTTATGTCACACCGCCAGTCGCCCTGAACCATCTGCTGACGCGAATGTCTGTCGGAGATGATGAGGTTCGAGCCGCAGATGCAGAAGCCAAAGTGAAATATACCAAATTCTATTATCGCTATGAGCGCTGGTTATTGCCGATTATGGTGTTGTTCCCGTCATTGCTGATCGTGACTTATGCACCGTATATTTTTGGATTATTTGGCTGGTACCCATAATTTTTAAGCGACAAGAATAAAGCACCTTCGGGTGCTTTTTTAATGGTCTTTTTTTAGCTAGTGTGGTGCTGAATGTTCGGAAAGTGACAAAGCCATAGCAAAGAAAAAGTCATACCTGATAATCCATCGACACCGCCTGCCAGTTTTACATCCAGATTTTTTCAGTCTTAAAAATCCAATACCTTGATTGTAAATAAGGGCAATAATAAATAAGTCGACAAAATTTCGACAAAAGAGAAGGGTCGGGTTGTCTACAGATGTGATGGGTAATGAATGCATACGCCTCTTAGGGAGAATAAAAAGCACAGCAGTTGAAATAAGCGCTTTGAATAAGTGACGATTGCTTGTCAGTATAGAAATAAAAAATCAGCTAAAACATTGCGTAATATTTTAGCTGCATCTTGAATTATAAAATTATTGCTTTTGAGCCAGCTGTGCTTCAAGTAATTTAATTTGCTCTTCTTTTAGTGCAACTAAATCATCGGCATCTGCATGTTGTGCTTTTAGGAGGGCTTCCTGATCCTTCAATTGGGCTTGAATATCTTCAAGTTTAGCGACTTCTTCTTTAGCGAGTGATTCATTTTCCGGAACAGCATCGTTCAGAATTTTTTCATCGACCAATTGAACGGGCTTTTCATCTGCCGCGACTGCGGGTTTGTCAGCAGAAGCTGCCGATTTTGCCACGGTGTTTAAGCTGCTGCTTTCATGTTCAGGAAGCACTTCGTGTGATGTTGCAAAAAACCATTGATATGCCAAAAAAAGCATAATGATGGCAACCAATCCCCCAGTAATGCCCAATAAAAGTTTTGGGCTATTTCTTTGATCTAACGTCATGTATTGAACCTGTTTTTATTTTGGCTGACGAGGTTTGAACTGAATAACGCCAATCTCATCCGGTACTTCCGGCATTTGTGGTTCATCAATATGCGTCGGACGGTTTTCCGTATAATCGCATTCGACACATTCAATCCATTCATCTTCGCCAGAGGTAAGCATGACTACTCTATCTAGCGCTTCACATTTCGGACATTTTGCACCTGCAATGAAACGACGTTTAATAGCCATCTTACTTACCTTCTGATCAATCTAAGACGCCTAGTTTAAGCGTTTTTAGAGGGGTTCGTCCAACCTTGATGACGTAATAAAGCATCTATTTTCGGCTCGCGTCCGCGGAAATTGATAAACGCATCAAGTGCTGTATCTTTTCCGCCAACTGCTAGAATAAATTGACGAAATTCTTTTCCAGTCTGTGTATTAAAAACACCTTCTTTTTCGAAACGATCGAAGGCATCACTGGCCAAAACTTCCGCCCATTTATACGAGTAATAACCTGCTGCATAACCACCGGCAAAAATATGGCTAAAACTATGCTGGAAACGGTTATAACTTGCCGTTGGTGCCACTGCATATTTTTGACGAATATCATCTAGTGTGGCTTGTACCTGTTCGGCACTTAAAGCAGAACTGTGTTTGTGAATGGACAAGTCAAATAAAGCGAATTCAATTTGACGCAAGGTTTGCATACCGGATTGGAAGAAACGTGCATCGAGTAAGGCTTTAAGCAAGTCTTGAGGCAGGGGTTGTTTAGTTTCGATATGCTCACTGAGCAGATCCAGACTGTCGGTATCCCAGGTCCAGAATTCCATAAACTGGCTTGGAAGTTCAACAGCATCCCAATCGACGCCATGTGTACCGGCAACAGAAATATTGTCTACTTCGGTCAGCATATGATGCAAGCCATGACCAAATTCATGGAATAAGGTATTCACTTCATCATGGGTGAGCAGGGCAGGTTGATCACCGACCGCCGGGGTGAAGTTACACACCATATAGCAAATTGGTTTTTGTAAGCCATGTTGGGTTTGCATACGTGAACGAAAGCCGCTCATCCATGCACCGCCGCGTTTGCCACTGCGTGCGTACAGATCAAAGTAAAAACCACCAACCACCGTACCTTGATCTTCCAGTTCAAAATAATGTGCATCGGGATGCCAAACCGGTGCTTCACGTTCCACAATATTGATGCCGTAAAGACGGTTCACAATACTGAACAGGCCTTGCAGAATTTTCGGCGCAGGGAAATACGGTTTTAAGGATTCTTGGGATAAATTGAATTTCTGAACTTTTAATTTTTCAGAATAGTAGCCCGTATCCCAAGGCTGTAAATCCTGAATGCCATCTTTGGCTGCGATGGCTTTGAGTTCTGCAATTTCTTGTGTTGCCGGTGCGCGTGCATGTTCCGCTAAATCGACTAGAAATTTATCCACTGTTTCTACATCGGGCGCCATTTTGCTTGCCAGTGAAAGCTCGGCATAGTTTTTAAAGCCTAACAGCTGTGACATTTCATGGCGTAGCGTCAAGATTTCTTCCATCACCTGAGTATTATCAAATTCAGGATGTTCAGACAGATCCGATGCGCGAGTGGTGTAGGCTTTATACAACTCTTCGCGTAAAGCACGATCTTCTGCATAGGTCATGATGGCAAGATAAGACGGAATATCTAAAGTGGCAACGGCCTGTTCAAGTTCACGTTGCTGACCATATTGTTTGAGTAGATCGATGCTGCTTTGCGGTAAGCCTTTGAGTTGTTCTTCGG
Organism: Acinetobacter sp.; assembly: GCA_050285325.1. GTDB lineage: Bacteria > Pseudomonadota > Gammaproteobacteria > Pseudomonadales > Moraxellaceae > Acinetobacter. The sequence goes on along the minus strand of JBLZXS010000294.1, from coordinate 3,566 downwards.
TTAGGGGTTTGAAGTAGGCCTGGGTTGCATCGAGCACATGATTGGAGAAGTCCGATGAAAGCTGAGATAAACGTGCAGAAATTTCCGCATAACGTGTTTTGGCTTCGCCTTCTAAAGCTACACCCGACAGTTTGAAGTCACGCAGAGCCAGTTTAATGGCACTTTGTTGCGGTGCAGGCAATGTATCAAACTGGGCTGCATCCTGTATATGTTGGTAGGTTTGGTATAACGCCGTGTGTTGACCCAGCTGGGTATAGTATTCGCTTAAGGCAGGAAGCAGGGATTGATAGAGTTCACGAGTTTCGGCATTGTTCATGACCGCATTCAGGTGGGACAGTACCCCCCAAGATTCACTCATATTATTTTCAAGAGTATCGACTTGGTCTAATACCGCCAGTTGTGCCTGAATATTTTCCGGGACTTGGGTTAAATCTGTTAAAAATTTTTGTCCTTGTTGAATGGCTTGTTCAATCTGTTGTTTTAAATCTGCAAGTTGAATCTGATCAAATTGTGGAACAGGCAAAGTCGCCTTTTCTAAAGTCATTTCTATACGCCATATCATTTATAAACTTACTAGTAGATGTAGGGCTTAGGCAGGAGGAAATCAAGGTCTATGCTGGTTTTAGTCGGTAAATAGTGATCAATATTGAGTGGCAATAAAAAAGCCCTACCGAAGTAGGGCTTAATTTTGAAAATTACTCTATTTTAGGTTTTGCATTGGCCTTTTTCTTTTTAGGCTTAGACTTTTTCTTCGCTTTGTCTTTATCTTTGCCTTTTATGTCCGATTTAGCCGCCAGCTTTTTATCTGACTTTTTAGCAAAAGCAGCTGATTTGGCTTTCGGCTTTTTCTTGCGAATCGGCTGTTCACCCTCTTCACTGACCACTGCTTTAGCACGCGGGCTAAATACTTCCTCTGTGGTTGTCTTAGCAACACGCGGTGCTCGGCTACGAATCACACGACCGGCATGGGTCATTTGTTGCAACAGTTCAAAGTCAATCTTGCGATCTTCCAGATTCACACCTGCAACTTTAATTTTGACTTCATCACCCAGACTAAAGGTTTGCCCACGATTTTGACCAACCAGACTTTGGCTGGCCTGATCATAAACGAAGAAGTCATCGCCCAGTTGGCTGACGTGAATCATGCCATCGACATAGAGGTCTTTAAGGGTGACGAATAAACCAAATTCAGCGACTGCACTGATGATCCCCACGAATTCTTCACCCAAATGCTGCTGCATATAGTGACATTTCAACCAGGTGGTCACAGAACGTGATGCTTCATCGGCACGGCGTTCAGTTTGAGAGAAATGCTCGCCGGCATCATCTAAAGCAGCACCTGAAAGCGCAAAAGGCTTCTGTTTTAAATGGGCTTTGATGGCACGGTGCAACAACAAGTCAGGGTAACGACGAATTGGTGAAGTGAAGTGCGTATACGCATCATAAGCCAAACCAAAATGCCCGGCGTTGTTTGCGCCGTAATAGGCCTGCATCATTGAACGTAACAACACCGCATGAATACTTGGCGCATCAATACGGTCTTTGGTCGCATCAATCACGGCCTGGTAATCTTTTTGTGTTGGCTGTTCCGGAAATGGCAAGCCAAGCAATTTCACATACTCCCGAACTTTTTGGATACGTGAAAATTCAGGTGGCTCATGCACACGGTACAACATTGGAATATCATTTTCTAATGCATATTCTGCTGCTGCCACATTGGCAAGCAACATACATTCTTCAATCAGTTTATGCGCTTCATTGCGTGAACGCGGTAGAATTTCTTTAATCCCGCCTAGCTCATCAAAAGTCATGTAGGTTTCGACTGTTTCGAATTCCATTGCATGACGTTCAGCACGTAAACCTTTGAGGGTTTGATAGAGCTGGAACAGGGTGTTCAATGACTTGTGCACACTGCGGTCTTCAGGAATCGCGTCGCTTTCGCCATCAAAATATTGCGCCACCTGAGTATAGGTTAAGCGTGCTTTTGAATGCATGACTGATGGATAGAACTGGAAGCCGGTGACTTTACCCGCACGGGATAAAGTCAAATCACACACCATACATAGACGGTCGACGTGTGGATTCAATGAGCACAGACCATTTGAAAGTGCTTCAGGCAACATTGGCAAGACAAAATGCGGGAAATAGACTGAAGTACCCCGTTCTTTAGCTTCCTCATCCAGCGGGTGATCGTTACGCACATAATGACTGACGTCAGCAATCGCAACCACCACACGGTAACCGCCACCTGGACGTTTTTCTGCATACACGGCATCATCAAAGTCGCGTGCATCTTCACCATCAATGGTCACTAAGGCTAAATCACGTAAATCGATACGACCTTGGCGATCCTGTTCATTCGGTTCTTTGAAGCTTTCTGCTTCACGAATCACTTCTTCCGGAAACTCATACGGCAAACCAAACTCTAAAATGGTTTGCGGGATAATGATTTCAGTGTCGGCTTTGTCCGCCATCGATTGCACGATGTGTCCTGTCGGCAATTCTTCCCGGGTCGGATAGTCATCAATGGCTACACGAACAGAATCACCCACTTTGACTTGGGCATGTTCAATCAGCTCTTTTTCTAAAGTAATTGGCTGATGTGCATTGGGATTTGCCAGTTGAATAAAGTATTCGCCGTCATACACCGCGACTTTACCAATAATCTGTTTTACCCGGTGCTGTACAACTTCAGTAATAAAACCCCAAGGTTTACCTTTACGGTCGATCGAAGTCTGACGCACTTTAACGCGGTCACCATTAAAGACCAAACGCAGTTCACGTTCAGGCAGTAAAATATCATCATGACCTGAAATATTCGCGCTACCTAAACCTTTTGAGTTGATGTATACCGTTGCTTCATGAGTTGGCTGGCTAGCCGCGAGCAGGAACTTGAATCCATCTTTCATTAACTGGCCATCGCGTACCATGGCACTTAAACGATGGCTGAGTGCTTCTATACTTCTTTCATCTGCAATATTAAAGTGTTCCACTAAATCTGCATGAGATTGTGGTGCTTGTAATTTTTCAATCGTTTCTGAAATGAGAATACGGCTTGGAATAGGATTGTCATAACGTTCGGCTTCAGCCTTGGCTTCAGGATCGACCCAATTTTTCATAATGTCTTTGGCTTCATGTCAGAAGATAGGATTAGCATAAGTCATGCAGCAGGATACTGCACGAAAATGATTGCAATATTGTGTTTTCAGTTGCAATTTTACAGGGAAGCGGCATATTTCACACGAGCAATAGTCGAAAAAAGCAGGAAAGGGACGTAATAAAGCCGGAAATCGTTTAAAAAATAGATGATTGATTAAAAATATCAGAATTTTTTGAAATGTGACTTGAAGTAGTAGAGTTTAGTTTGTATTATGGCGGCTCGTTACGGTGAGGTGGCCGAGTGGCTGAAGGTACTCCCCTGCTAAGGGAGCGTGGGTCTTAAAGCCCACCGAGGGTTCGAATCCCTCTCTCACCGCCACGAATAACTTGAAATGCGCTCATAGCTCAGCTGGATAGAGCACTTGGCTACGAACTAAGGGGTCGGGAGTTCGAATCTCTCTGAGCGC
>JBLZXS010000293.1:0-3315 GCA_050285325.1 Acinetobacter sp. | reverse complement strand
CGTCCCTACGGGGATTCGAACCCCGGTTACCGCCGTGAAAGGGCGATGTCCTAGGCCTCTAGACGATAGGGACTTATCGAGGCAACACAGGTAAAACAAATAACTTGGTGGAGTCAAGGAGGATCGAACTCCTGACCTCTACAATGCCATTGTAGCGCTCTACCAACTGAGCTATGACCCCAGTCTGTGTGGACGCAATATTAGGGATATTGCGTCCACACGTCAACTATAAAATCACTTATGCTTCATCAACTGCGTCATTTTTCGGCAATTTTAAGCTTTCATTGAGTTTTTCCCAAACTTTTGCTTCTTTTTTGCTCGGACCGCCGACAATTTCAAGTGCATGACGTAAACGGGCAAAAGTTAAATCAGGACCAATGGTCACCATTGATTGCATAACCGGAGTGGAACTGGTCGATCCTGCAATAGCAATAAAGAAAGTTGGCATGAAATCACGAAGCTTAACTTCCATCTGATTTGCCAGATCCATTAAGGTTTGACTTACCGTGTCGTTATTCCAGGTAAATAAACTTTCTAAACGCCAAATCGCGAATTGCAGGCTTTGACGCACTTGTTCTTCAGACAGTTTTTTGTTTTCAAACTGTTCTTTTGACAGTACAGGGAATTGGTTGAAGTAGAAACCGGCCCAGTTGACTGCTTCAGACAATAGGTTGATACGCGGTTGAATCGCAGCAGCGATATCTTCCAAAGTCTTGCGGTCTGATTTCCAGGCCAATAGTGTATTTAACAATTCAGCCGGAGAAAGCGCTTTAATCCATTGGCCATTCAACCAGTTGAGTTTTTCGACATCAAAAATTGGACCACCTAGCGATACGCGTTTAATGTCGAAATGTTCAATCATTTCTGCCAAAGTGAATTTTTCACTTTCATCCGGCATTGACCAGCCCATACGACCTAAATAATTCAACAATGCTTCAGGTAGCACGCCGATGTCTTTGTAATAGTTGATTGAGGTTGGGTTTTTACGTTTCGATAATTTTGATTTATCCGGATTACGTAACAATGGCATGTGGCAAAGCACAGGCATATCCCAGCCAAAGTATTGGTACAACAACTGGTGTTTAGGCGCAGATGGAATCCATTCTTCACCACGAATGACATGGGTAATTTGCATTAAATGGTCATCGACCACATTTGCAAGGTGATAGGTCGGTAAGCCATCTGTTTTAAGCAGGATTTGCATATCGACTTGTGCCCATGGAATTTCCACTTCACCGCGAAGCATATCGTCAAATTTGCATGTGCCTTCAGCTGGTACTTTCATGCGAATTACGTGGGCTTCGCCTGCAGCTAAACGACGTTGCACTTCTTCGTTAGAGAGCAGTAAACCACGACCGTCATAACGCGGACTTTCACCACGAGCTTGCTGCTCAGCACGCATTTGATCCAGTTCTTCGCTTGTGGCGAAGCAGTAAAAAGCGTGACCTTTTTCAACCAGTTCTAAAGCATATTGTTTATAGATGCCCATACGTTCAGATTGACGGTATGGTGCATGTGGACCACCTACATCTGGACCTTCTGACCAATTTAAGCCTAACCAACGCAATGAATCTAAAATCATTTTTTCAGATTCAGGGGTTGAACGAAGCTGATCGGTATCTTCAATACGAAGAATAAATTCACCGCCATGTTGCTTGGCAAAACATAGGTTGAACAAGGCAATATATGCAGTGCCGACATGAGGGAAGCCGGTAGGAGAAGGGGCAATACGAGTACGAACAGTCATAATCAATATTTTTCAGAATGTGAATGGAGGGTATTATAACGAAAAAGCCTAATCACTTAATGTTAAATTCAACATTGCAATGATTAGGCTTGATCTGAACTTCTTAAAGGGGCAAGAAGTTAGGTATTAAATTAAGAATTATTCTGTGGGAAAAATACTTGTACAAAACGAGAGAATTTTTGATTTTGAGCGGCAAAAAAACTTTGTGTTGGTGCGACTTTGATCTCAGTGAGAACTTTCAAATCATTGTCATTACGTAAAGTATTGGTCCCTAGCTTTTGCTGTTGCAAGGCTTTTTCAATCAGTGATGATTTTTCCGCTGAAAGACTGAGTTTGCTGTCTGTCGCTTTAATCGCAGCAGCGTGACCTACTTGAGTCATCAACCCTAAAGTTAGACTTAAACTAAATGCTGTGATCACTGGTGTATATTTCATTTCCACATCCCCCTTCTGGTGCTGGAATTCTCTAGATATTGTTTTTTTATCCTAGTGCTAACATTTAAACACACAAAAAATAAAAAAGTAAAACTAGATCACACTTTCTTACAAAATGATAAAAAACCAATTCAATGTAACAGCTTTGTATCAAACAACTATGGAGATAGCGTGAAGATTGCTGCAAAAGATGGAGATTTACCCCTATTTTGTTAGTTTTTAATAGTAAAAATGCATAGCAAAGCAGTTTGATAGATATCTATAAAACTGATTTTAAATTAATAAAATAATATAAGTATATGATTGTTAATAGTATTTTATATTTATATAGTGCTTTAATCATTAAAGGTAAGCTTAAAGCCCATGAAAAAAATAATAGCATCTACCATTCTAGCCTTGCTAGGGGGAATGGCTTCACATAGTTTCGCTGCAAAAGATTTTCTCAATGTTTCCTATGATCCCACGCGCGAGTTTTATCAGGAATATAATCAGGCGTTTGGTGAATTCTGGAAACAGCGCACTGGACAAGAAATAAATTTCAAGCAATCTCATGGCGGCTCGGGCAAGCAGGCACGTTCCGTTATTGATGGTTTACAAGCCGATGTCGTGACCTTGGCTTTAGCCAATGATATTGAAGAAATTGTTAATGCGGGTCTGATCAATAAGAATTGGCAAAAACAGTTTCCGAATAATTCCGCTCCCTATACTTCAACGGTCGTTTTCTTGGTTCGTAAAGGTAATCCTAAACAGATTAAAGACTGGAACGATTTGACCCAGCCCGGTGTAGAAATTATTACACCCAATCCAAAAACCGGTGGAGCGCCGCGCTGGATTTATCTCTCGGCTTGGGGCTATGCTTTAAAACAACCGGGCGGGAATGATGCCAAAGCCAAAGAGCTGGTGAAAAAACTGTATCAAAACGTCAAAGTACTGGATTCAGGGGCACGCGGTTCTTTAACCACTTTTGCTGAACGCGGTATTGGCGATGTGCTGTTGTCTTGGGAAAATGAAGCTTTACTGGCGACCCAAGGTTTGGGCAAAGATAAATACCAGATTATCTATCCTTCGATTTCAATTTTGGCCGAGCCGTCTGTAGCCATCGTGGATAAAAACGTGGATAAGGATGGCAACCGT
>JBLZXS010000292.1:0-3069 GCA_050285325.1 Acinetobacter sp. | reverse complement strand
GATCATTAAGCCCTGGAACGTTAAGATATTACCTGCGTAAAGTGCAAGTAATACAAAGCCCATGTGCGAAATAGAGGTATAAGCAAGCAGACGTTTCATATCGGTTTGCTGGAAAGCACACCAAGCGCCGTAGAACACACCAATTAAACCGAAAATGATTGCGATATCTGCAAACTGTGCTGAAGCCGCCGGGAAGAACGGAATAACAAAACGCAGTAAACCGTATGCAGCTGTCTTAATCAAGATACCTGCCAAGTCGACAGAACCAGCTGTCGGAGCTTGAGCATGCGCATCCGGTAACCAGCCGTGCAATGGGAACACTGGAAGTTTCACAGCGAAACCAATGAACATACAGATCATCAAGGCATAAGCCACTGATGGTAATTGCGCATCAAGTGTATTCGCTACACCTAACAGGTAGTTGTAATCAAATCCGATCATGCCTGTCATCATGTAACCGTAAACCACAAGGCCTAGGATACCGATGAGCATGATTAAACCTGCTACCTGGGTATAGATGAAGAACTTCGTTGCTGCATAGACACGCGACTTGTTGTCCGCGCCCTTATGACCCCACAACGCAATCAGGAAGTAGATTGGTACCAGCATCATCTCCCAGAAGAAGAAGAACAGGAACAGGTCAATCGCGATGAATACACCGATCACCCCACCTAAAGACCATAAAAGGTTTAAGTGGAAGAATCCGACATTCTTTTGAATTTCACCCCATGAACAACCAACTGCAAGTACACCCAGTAATGCAGTCAAGCCCACCATAAGAAGTGAAAGACCATCCACCGCCAGGTGAATGTTAATGCCTAGAGTTTGAATCCAAGGCAGCATGAATTCGGCAGACCAAGTCGGAACTTTAGCGCCTAATTCATAGTTGAAAGTACCCGATTGCCAAAGTGCAACGGTTAAGCCCAAAGTAATGAGCATACCGAACAAGGCAATATAACGTGGCATTCTGTCGTCGAACTTGTCGACTAACCAACAAATAAAACCTGCAATGAACGGTACAAGGATCAGCGCGGGTAAAATCCAGTTGTTTGTGATTTCCATCTTATTTCCCCACTACCTGAATCACGATCAAGATCATCAGTAAGACCACTACACCGAGTGACATACTTGATGCGTATTCACGCAATGAACCTGTTTGACGTGAGCTGGTGAAGCTATGACCACCTTTAACAATGGCAGGAAGCACTAACCACAAACCATCAATCGGATCACGACCTAAAATTTTCGCAATCAGTAAATATGGTTTCACAAATACGATGTTATATAACGCATCAAAACCAAGTGCATTCCGGCAAATATTAACCAAACCGGCACCAAATGAAGTTTCGGCAAATGCTTTAACCGCTTTATAAGCAAAGGCAAACAAGATTACCCCCACCACAAGACCGGCAAGTGCAATACCCACTGCTGTATATTCAGCACCGTGTACACCCGCTTCAAGTGCTTCAGGAATAATGAACGCTGGAATTTTCGCAGAGTTTAAAATTGCTTCCACTGGTGCTTTTAAGAAGTAAGCCAAACCAGTTGAAAGTACCGCCAAGATACCCAACGGCGCCCAATAAGTTGCACCTTTGATTTCGTGATACGGTGTGTTTTCTTTCCCGAAGAATACAACCCAGATTAAACGGAATGTATAAATTGAAGTTAAGAACGCACCAGCAACACCCACCCAGTACAAGCTGTTATATACAGGAAGATTTGCAATGTGGCTTTGCGCCCAAACTGCGCCCAGGATGGCATCTTTAGAGAAGAAACCGATGGTTAAGAATGGAATGGCTGCCAATGCACCACCACCAATCGCGAAGCAGGCAAACAGGAATTTATTGTGTTTGAACAAGCCACCCATTTTGAAGATGTTTTGCTCGTGGTGGTAAGCCAGAATCACCGCACCAGACGACAAGAACAATAATGCCTTGAAGAATGCGTGTGAAAGCATGTGGAATAAACCTGCTTGGTATGCTTCAGCACCTACAGCCATAAACATATAACCGAGCTGACTCATGGTTGAGTAAGCCAGAATACGTTTGATGTCGGTTTGAACCAATGCCGCAAAACCAGCAACAATCAATGTTACCGCACCAGTGATCGAGATAAACATCATCACTTCAGGTGTCATTTCAAACACGGAGAACATACGGCAGCACAGGTAAATACCTGCAGTTACCATTGTTGCAGCATGGATCAATGCAGAAACAGGTGTAGGACCTGCCATCGCATCGGCGAGCCATGTTTGTAATGGAATTTGTGCAGATTTACCGGCAGCACCCAAGAACAACATTAAAGATGTCCAGATCGCAAGTGAATGGTCACCCGCTAATACTTGAGGTGCATTGGCAACGATTGTTCCGATATGCAACGTACCAAATTGTTGATAAATCAAGAACAATGCGATCAGCAAGAATACGTCACCGATACGGGTTACCGTAAATGCCTTGATGGCTGCATAACCGTTTTCAGGCTTTTGGTAGTAGTAACCAATTAGCAAGTATGAACACAGACCTACGCCTTCCCAACCCAAGAACAATAACGCCAGGTTATCGCCAAGGACCAATAACAACATGCTCGCTACGAACAGGTTGAAATATGAGAAGAAACGTGCAAAGTCTTCATCACCACGCATGTACCATGATGCAAAGATGTGAATTAAGAAACCCACACCTGTCACCATGCCCATCATCAGTAATGATAGACCGTCTAAATGCAAGCTCATGCCTGGTGCCAAACCACCCACGTTGAACCAAGTCCAAAGATGTTGAACTTGAGCAACTGAGCCATTCGCGACAAAGCCCATACCGGCAATCAGTGCAAATAAAGCCGAAAGACCGACTGAACCTACCCCAATAATAGCTGCTACATTTTCAGGAAGCTTGTTACGCCCCGCCGCCAAGAGGATAAAACCAATGAGCGGAAATAATACTGTTAAATATAAATAACTCATCCGCGCATCTCACTAGCAGCATCCACATCCAAATGATGGAAGCGATGGTAGAACTGAAGGACGATCGCAAGACCAATACAAGCCTCTGCCGCAGCAAGCGTTAAGATCAG
>JBLZXS010000291.1:0-34829 GCA_050285325.1 Acinetobacter sp. | reverse complement strand
GCTAAATACTCATGCTGAATAGATTAATCTCATTTTTTACAATTTTTAAGATCAATTCATTCCTAGAATTTATTATTAAATTTATTTTTTGGTAAAATCAACTATTCTATGACTATTAAAATCATGTAGATAATTTATATTTATTCTGGAAATTATTTTATTCTCTATTCAATAATTAAAACTATCTAACCATTCTTAATAACCAATTATACTCTTAAGGTATTATAATTATATTAATTAAGTATATTTTATCTGGATTCTATTTTTTGAATCATATTTATTAATCAGATATATTTTTATAGATTTTTTCTTACCTCTTACTTTTTGCATAAAAATTTTTTTTGTTATATATAATCATTGTTCTTATATTTTTTTTAATCTAATTTAATAAACTAAAATAACAGTTCTCTCTAATCAAGATATAAGGATATAGAAATGATTGAGTTAGGAAAAAGTGAAAATTGGCGCCCTAAAAAATTTTTTGCTCATTTTCATCAGTCTCACGAAGTTTTAGACTGGACAATCAAAGCAAATGGCCCTCACCATTTACATATTCCAAATCCGAAACAAATTAATTTTTTGCATGAAGGTATACAAATTGGTGAAACCACTTTTGGTAAAATTCAGTACTCAACCCTTGTGAATATTAATATTGATAATTTGCAGCATTGTTATATTTTCAATGTGCCACTTGAGGGTGTACAAGAAATTAAAGTTAAATCTTCAACTATATATTCTAGTAATAATGTAGCGGCAATATTTTCACCTGATCAACCCTTTTCTATGGTTTTGGAACCAAACTGCCAAAAGCAAATGATTCGTATTTCAAAAAAAAATATGGAAAATCATCTTATCCGGATGTTGGGCTATAAAATTACTCGGCCATTAATTTTTGATATTCAAGCCCCGATGCAAGGTTCAATTAAACAATGGTTCAATTTAGCCATGAGTTTGCAAGAATTCTTATTAGAATATGATTCTGTTGTAGATTTACAAGGAATTTGGAATAATTTTGAAAATAATCTCATTTCTCTTTTACTCCATTCTCAACCGCACAATTACAGTTTAGAACTTGAACGCCGTTTACAGGGAAAACCTTCTTATTTAAATTATATTGAAAGTTTATTTAAAGAAAATTTATCGCAACCTTTAAAATTAAGCGAACTTGAGAAAATCTTGGGAATTTCTCGTGAAAGGTTATACCGCGATTTTCATACCTATTTTGGTCAATCCCCAGTTGCCTACCTGCGTAATTTGCGCTTCGAAGAAACCTATAAACGTTTAAAAGAGATCAAGCCCTGGGAAAATGTTTCAAGTATTGCCATGGACTGTGGTTTCCAGCAATTAGGACGATTTTCCCAAGAATATAAAACCCGTTTTGGAGAGTTCCCTTCTGAAACATTAAAGAACAATAAATAATATAAGCCAGTTTAAACCAACTGTTTTCAGAATACAGTTGGTTTACATATAAAATGATAATCTGAATTAAAGCTACTATAATTTGCCGTGTTTTAAATATTTATTTTTTCTTTAGTTTTATACTTACTTTAGACCTACTTAAAATTAATTCAAATAAAAAGAGTACTTATAAATCAAGTACTCTTTTTATCTGTTTATATCAGATTTTAAAAACTGGCTTACTTACATTATTTAATTATTTTTGACTTCAATATTTTTTTGCAGTTTTTTTGCAGTTTTATCTGGATTAAGGAACAGAATCGCCGCTAGTCCTACAGTTAGTAAATAGACACCAATATATGAAAAACTTAGATTCATTCCTGTGACTAGTTTGCCTAACATTGCAGCATCGGGAAGTATTCCTTTCATCGGCTGAATATAGCCTGCCGATTCCATAAACATTCCCACCATAGTCGGTGAAATCATTCCGCCTAAAGATGCCAGTGCAGTGACTGTCGCCATAACGGCTGCCCGTTGTTTAGAACAGATACTATAGGCTAAAGTAATAGGGGCCAATGGGAATGTCATTGCCAAACCTGCTGCAACAGTCAGAACGCAAACGGCTGCAATGCCAGTGGTATAAGGTAATAATAGAAAGAAAACACCTGACATTAAAATTAAGGATCCAAATACGCAACCCATTGACTTATGTACTGAACTTCCTTTTTTCATTAAAATTTTCGACAAATAACCTGCCACCAGTAAGGTTAAAGCACCAAATATCCAGGGAAATGTCGAGATCATTCCGATCATCTGTGGAGAAGTGCTAAGTACTGCGGACAAATAACGAGGTGCCCATGTTGTTAAAAAGCCCATGGCCCAGAAACATCCAGCACCGGCTAAAAAAGCAGAGATAAACATGGGTGAGAAAAAGACCTTAAATAACGGTACTACTTTTAATAAGTCTGAAAATTCAGCAATGCTTTTATTATTAATATAACTTGTATTTGGATGAACCAATGGCTTAGGTTGAGTTAATTGTTGTTTTGCTTTGATATGGCTATATGGTCCTTCTTTTGCAATTAAAAACCATAATAGGCTCCAGCCCAGACCGAATATTCCTAAAAAACCAAATGCCCATCTCCATCCATAAGAAGGATGGGCAATAATAGCCGCTAAAATTGGAGCAGCAATAATAGGGCCTAAGGTCGATCCTATGGCAACCAAACTACTTGGCAATCCACGCTCCTTTGGTTCGTACCATCCGTGAATATGTTGTAAAGTAATAGGTGTAGCAGGCCCCTCTGCAGCACCTAAAATAATTCGTGTCACCAATAAGAGCGTTATGCCCCCTCCCAGGAGCATAGGAAATTGTAAAACAGCCCATGCAATTCCCATGGTAAAAAGGATCCAGCGGGTTTGTATTTTTGCCGCCAGTAATCCCACTACAATAGAGGAAATCGCAAACAAGAAGAAAAAAGAACTTCCAATAAAACCAAATTGACTACTCGACATCCCCAATTCGCGCATTGCCGGTTCAGCCACAAGTCCTAATACAGCTTTATCGGCAAAGTTAATCATCTGGAATATGATCAGCATTCCCGTAATTAACCACGCCCGATTAGTAATTTTTCCCGTTTCAAGCGACTCCATAAATGAAGTCGGGAAATTTTTGGTTTGGCTCTTCATATATTCGTCTCCCGAATTAACTCACGAGCTTTGCCCTCTTCCAGACGAGATTTAACAATATCGATGACATTGAAAGTGTCATTGTCTTCTGCTGCCAAGACCAAGCCATCAAAATCATTTTGAGCGACATTCACCATTTTTTGGACATCAGCTGAGTCAGGTGTATTCGGTACAATGTGATGCAAAATAAGTGCCTTAACATTGGCCTCTTGAGCAACCAGACCTACTTTTTCATAAGAAGTATGAGATTCTTCAAGATGAACAGCAATCCCATTTCGAGTGGGTCCTTCAGGGAAAGTTGCTAAAATTGCATCCAGATCGATGACCTCATGCATTAACACATCTGCATCTTTGGCCAATAAAATACAGTTTTTTGAATAAGTCGTATCACCAGAAATGACCACAGAACCATATTTAGAATCGAATCTGAAACCAAAAGCCGGGAAGCATAAACGATGATCAACCAGGATTGTGCTGACTTTAACCAGTTCATCTTCATAAATGACAAAAGGTTCCATTTCCGGATGTCGGTTATGCACTGGATCGGCTTTGGCCTTTTCTGGAATTTGAATATCAAATGCTTTAATCCATTCCGTCGGGCTGGAACGTCCTTCATCTGCCATTCGAATTGCGATATCCGAGGCAAATACATTATGGATTAAGGCATCGACCATGGCAGCCGTACCGACCATCGGATGATCGCCCCCACAACAGCCTTTAATTTTAGGATGTGAGTGAGCAGGCATAGCGGGGTTTTGTAGCGGCTTGCCAGGACCATAAATTTGAATGGGTTGACTGAAAGATTCACCAGGCACTTGCCAGCCTGTGAACAAGTAAGAACCTAGATCATAAATGTGGTCAGAATGATGATGGGTAATGAAAATACCACGCAACTCACCCCACGTAGCATGACTTCTATAATTACGAATACTGCCCATACCACAGTCCACAATATAGGTCGCATTGTCGACACAAATAGCCGTTGAAATACCGGCTCTAGAACTGGATACGATTGGACCACCGCCGGTACCTAAAGCAATAATTTTCATTCCCTGTTGATTATTAATTGTCATTGAATAGTCCTTTTTAATTTATGCTAATAACACGTTGTTAATATAGTCGAGTACATTAACTGGCCAATATGCAATTTTTAAAAATTCACTATGCGTAATTTAAATCATTTTTTTAAAAAAAATAAAAAACTTTTAAAATTAGATCTTATTCTTAAAATACAAAACTTAGTCAAAATATTCCTTCGGGAAAACAAAAAAAAGCTTTCAAAATCTTGAAAGCTTTTTATAAGAATATATTATTTTCAGGACTTAAAACTCACAATTCGGAAGGCGTGCGGGATCAATAAAACGGATATTACGAGCCGCCGATACCTGAACCACCTTTTCTGGATCTGTTAAATTATGCAATTCTGAGAATAGACTGGCTAAATCATTACCGGGGCTTACCCAGAAAATACCTTTGGCAGGCCCTGCCGAAGTGACTTTATAACCATGTGTAGTGCCACGTGGCCAGTAAAGGTAATCACCCGCTTTGGCGGTTGTCCATTCACCATCCATATAAAGTGAATACTCTCCCTCAAGAATAAAAGCATGTTCATCCTGAACCGGATGCATATGAGGCGGAACAAAAGTGCCTGAAGGATCATTCGAAATCCATGCAAAACTTGACTGTTGATCCCCCCCTACAATAGGTTCATATACATGGCCCAACACATTCCATTTAATATTTTTAAGTTCTTTATTTAAACGCGATTCACTGAATACTAAAGACGATAAATTTTTTTGATTTAACATTTCCATTTCGATACTCCCTTTTTTATCATTCAAACAATTTTTAGGCATTTTCACTATCCATTTTTTCATGACAATTTATTCAAAAAAATGGATAAAACACATACATAAAAATAAAAAATGCATATTCCTTATTATTAATCTCTATATAGTTAAAATTTTGACTACTCATAAAATTTTATGAAAAATTTATTTAAAATTATAAAATTAACAGATGGTGAAGATCCAGATCCTCGTTTTACGCTTGCCAATGAAAGAACATTTTTGGCCTGGAATAGAACGGCACTGGCAATATTAGTAGGTGCAGTCGCATTTATTACCTTGAGTCATGGAAGGATTGAAAAAGTCATCGCACATCAGATTTTTATCGCTTTAATTTTACTTTCTATTATTCTTAGCGTGAGTGCGATTTTTCGTTGGTTCAGAATTGAATACGCGCTTAGAACTAAACAGTCACTTCCTTATCCCTGTATGGCTCCCTTCTTATCGATTTTTAGCTTAATTCTGATTGTATTCATTTTTATTCATATGAAATAGGAATAATGATGCAAGATAATGGACTTCAACCCGAAAGAACTTTTTTATCCCTAGAAAGAAGTTTATTTTCTTATCTTATAATCAATTTTACCTTCTTTAAAATTTTGATGAGCAAACCCTCTGCCCTATTTTATATTTCTATTTTTATTGCATTAATCATTAATTTTTATTATTTTACTATGTTGATTAATTTTAAAAAAATAACCACACTGGGTACAAAGAGTAAAAATTCATTTATCCATCGTCTCCTATTATTGTCTTCTGGTATTTTCACAATTATTTTGGCTATCTTAGCTATCTTTATTATTTATTTATAAAAAAACCACTTTTTAAAAGTAGTTTTCTCATAGTCTTTAGAACTCATCAAGTTGTAGAATCATACAGCCGTTCAATCGATTCTACGATTTCTCCATCTTCAAGGAAGTGAAAAAGCAAGCTGAAATGATCGCTATTCTTAAGAATAGTAAAATTTGCAGTATTCCCCTTAAGTTCCCATTGATCTTTCATTTCTTGTGATTGTTGAATAAAAGCATGAGTTTCATTATTTCCAACAAAAAATTCAGCAGGCACCAAATCTTTAGACACTCTTAATATCGGCGAGTTATTTCTTGCCTGAATGTGATTTAATTTAATATTCCTATTTAGACTGGTGGATATCAAAGGTTTTAGATCATATATTCCACTAATAGGAATAATTCCCTTAATATTTAACTGTTCTTTTATTATCTCTTTGGCTTTTAACACCAGCTCTGTTGTCAAGTGAGCACCTGCAGAATGACCACAAATATACATAGGCAAGTTTTTAGAGGGATCATTTAAGTAGGTTTTAACGGTTAACAAGCCATAACTCAATGAGGTTCTTATTTTTTCAATACTGACTTCTGGGCAAAGAGGATAATTCATAATCGCAATATGATATCCCAGCTCAGCTAGATGATCGGCAATAAAATAAAATTGATTCTTGTCTCTTGATTGCCAATATCCAGCATGTAAATAGACTAGAATTGCTTTTGCTTTACCTACTGCATAGCAAACATCAAAGCATTCGCGTGCATGAAAGCCATAATGAAAATCTTTTTTCCATTCTTTATTGATCAGTACTAAGCGGTTTAATTCCTCAATTCTGGCCATTACATCATTATAATTTTTATTTTTCTGTCCTGTTACGTAGTCATTTTCAAATTTACTTGCATCCATAGCCATTACTCTTGTGTTTTCCTAACCTCCTATTAAATATATTTATTTAGAGAATAAATATTCATAAATTTAGTTTCTTTATGCAATTTTCCTTCTATTTTTAAATTTAGCAAGTGTAATGTCTAAGTTAAATAATACATTTTGCAAAACCAGCATTGCGTCCAGCAGTACCAAAACCAACTTCCTGAGCTTCAATAAGGATGACTTCATCGTTGGGAAAGTTGATGGCTAATTGTCTTGCAGCAGCTAAGTCTGTGTATCCTGCTCCAACTACCGCCCAACGAGCAGAACTCTTTCCACGATGACTGGGCTTAACTTGTCTTTTATTGCTAAGATGATACCAAGCACACTGCTGATCATCCGCCGGGAGTGCTGTTACTTTTATCATTTCAATAAAACTCCATTTATTTTCCGCTCACTCACTCATCCTGTGAGCAAAATAATCTCTTTAAAATTCTGATTTAAATCTTTATCTAATACGTCAGCGGAACTTCTATTCCGACTGGGACGACATATTCCGTCATGCGTCGGCGAGATAAATCTAAATGAATACGAACAATCTCACCCGCCACAGTTGCATTGTGTTGTTCAATCGCAGCAATAATTTGTTCATGCTGAGCAACTGCGGCATCTAAATCTTCTTGCATATCTGTGGAAGTTGGATGTTTATAAAAAATCTTTCCTAATCGAGCATGATCAATTAACAATCGCTCCAGACTCGGCATGAGATAGGTGTTATCAGCTATCTTTCCTATTTCAAGGTGAAATAGATTGTTATAATAGACACGGCCTTCTAAATCATGATGATCTATAGCTTCGCGGAACTGGGCTTGAATCTTTTTAAGATTATCAATCTCAAGTTGGCTCGCGTTCATTGCGGCCAATTGAGTTGTCGCGATATAAATCAGTGGTGCAGCGAGAAAGAAGTTTCTTAATGACTGATGACTCATAGAAGAAACGCGGACAGGTCGATTGGCTTCAAGTTCAAGGTAGCCTTCAGCAGCCATTTGTCTTATGAGCTCGCGAACAGGTGGCCTTGAAAGACCAAACTCATCACTTAATGAGACTTCATCTACAACTGCTCCAGGTGCGAGTTCCATACTGATAATTCGTCGTTTTAATGTATCAGCCAGCAGTACTTTTTTATCCATGAGCGACTTCCCTCTCCCTATGTTTTCACTCCTACTCTTAAGAAATGAAAATCATGTCTACAAATTGTCTAATCTGTATTTTTTAAAATAATACAATCTGTATACAGGATGATGAGATAAGGAATCGGACAAAAAATATAATAAATGATCATCAAAAGATAAAATTATTGCACTGTACTACGAGTGCAGCTTTTCATGAGTTGATTCATTCAACCATGCTAGCGACTTTTATCTATAAACAAAAAATATGGCGCAACGTGTAGCTGAAATAGAAATGATTTAATTTAAGTACTCGAAATTGAAGGTCATATAAATATTATGTTTAGTGAGTAATTCAACTTAATCAAAACTTAAGATTCTTCACGCTGTAACTCATTCACCGTTTGCCCCTGCTTTGTAAACCACTGATCACGTCGCTTAAACAAGTGTGGTGCCGCTTGATTGACTTGATCAATTAAAGTCTGCAAATCGGCATGTACCAAACGCCCATTTTCCACCACGACTTGTCCTGCAACCATGGTCATCACTACGTCCTGGCCCTGTACCGCATGCACAAGATTACTGTGCAGGTTAAACAAACGACCCTGATCAATCAGTGGTGTCATGCGCGGGGTATCCAGTTTCACTGCAATCAGGTCAGCTTGTTTGCCGACTTCCAGCGAACCAATGTCATGCTGCATGCCCAGAGCCTTTGCCCCTGTGATAGTGGCCATTTGACATACCGACCAGGCATCCAGCGCGGCTGCATCCAGGTTCGAGAATTTAGCCAATAACGAAGCTGTTTTCATTTCTTCAAACATATCCAGATTATTGTTTTCTTTTTCCCCGTCAGTACCTAAACCCACTGCAACACCTTGGCGTAACATTTCGACTACAGGCGCCGCACCGGAGGCCAATTTCATATTGGAAATTGGGTTATGTGCCACACCTACCGCATGTTGCTTTAAAATTTGAATTTCGTTGGCATCCGCCCAGACGCAATGCGCCAATAAGGTTTTGGGCACATCAAGCAAGCCCAACTTTTGTAGACTTTCAATCGGACGAACGCCTGAACGACGCAGGTTTTCCTGTACATCAAACTGGCTTTCATTGCTGTGGGTATGAAAACCGGTCTGATAATCCTGACATAAGCTTTGGATGCGTTTAAGCGCATGAGCCTCTGCATAGAACAGATGTTCTAAGCCAACCCAGACCTGGATTCGCCCATTGGCTTGTTGATGCCAACGCTTAATTAAAGCTTCATTGCTTCTTAAGGTTTCAAAATAGTTATGGTCGGGATGCTCCGCCACATAGGGCACCAGAACGGCACGAATTCCCAACGCTTGCGCAGCTTCAGCACTTCCGTCCATATAACGCCACATATCGACAATGGTGGTCGTTCCCGACAAAAGCGCCTCGGCATAACACAAATAAGAGGCAATTTTCGCATCGTCAGGCGTCAACACACGGTGCATGGGGTCAATAAACTGTTGTAACCAATCCCAAACCGGTAGGCCTTCTGCCGTACCTCTCAATAACCCAGAATGGCAATGAGTATTGATCAAGCCGGGCATCAGCAATGCCTGTGGATAATACTCAATGAGCACCTCCGGATAGCATTGGGTTAACTGCACTAATGTGCCAACCGTTTTAATGGTGTCACCATCAATCAGTACAGCGCCATTTTTAATACATTCATTTTGTGTATTCATGGTCAGCACATAGGCTGCTGTTAAAATTTTCATTGTTTCTACTCAAATATTTTCTGTTTTATTAATCTGGGGCGTTGTTATGGCACGAAGGTTTTGCCCAAAGAGGCCGGTAAATTCATTTTTAATACTTTTTTATTCCGCGAGATGATTACCAGCACCACGATAGTGGCTAAATACGGCAATGCGGCAAGCAACTCATTCGGCACCTTGATTCCCAAGGCTTGGGCATGAAATTGCAAAATGGTCACGCCACCAAACAGGTAGGCACCAAGCATTAAGCGTGTAGGTTTCCACACGGCAAATACTACCAAGGCAATCGCAATCCAGCCTCGCCCAGCAACCATATTTTCAATCCACATTGGCGTATACACGGTCGATAAAAATGCCCCTCCAATACCCGCCATCAGGCCGCCAAAAAGAACTGCTCCATAACGAATGGCCAAAACGTGATAACCCATGGCATGCGCACTTTCCGGTGATTCACCGACTGCTTTAAGCAGTAAACCCAAGCGGGTTTTAGGAAAAATGCCAAAATAGACAGATACACCACATAGTTTTGTTGGAATAAAATCGGACCCAATACCGGAATATCTGCTAACAGTGGAATATTTAAATTGGCTAAACCGGGTAAAGCCATACTGACGTAGTTCTGTCCCAAGAATGCGGAAATACCCAGTCCAAAAATAGTTAAAGCTAAACCACAAGCGGATTGGTTGGTACTTAAAGACAGCGTAAAAAAGGCAAAAATCAGTGCCATTAGCATCCCTGCCAGACCACCCATCAGTAACGCACTAAACACACTGGTATCGTACTGTGCAGCAAAGGCAAAACCTGCAATTGCCCCGACCAGCATCATGCCTTCCACCCCGAGATTAATCACCCCGGTACGCTGCGTCACCAATTCCCCCAGACCCGCGAAAATAAGCGGTGTTGCTGCTGCAACAGTACCTGCAAGAATTGCGGTTAATTCTAAAGCCATATCATGCTTCCTTTTACTGTAGACAACATTGGATTAAGCGCTGGTTGCTGCGGACTGAGGAACCGGCACAACATTCTTTTTGGCAAAACGGTAACGGTTTTCAATCAAGGCGTCAGAAGCCAAGAGGAAGAACAACAATAAGCCCTGGAAAATACCGGTAATTGCCACCGGAAGCTGTAATTGCATTTGTGCCATTTCACCGCCTAAATAAATCAGTGCCATGAAGCAGCCTGACAGCACAATACCGATCGGATTTAAACGCCCCAAATACGCCACGATAATCGCTGCATAGCCATAGCCCGGAGACAAGTTAGGATTAAGCTGACCAATCGGCCCAGCGACCTCACAAATTCCGGCAATACCCGCCATCATTCCCGATATCACCAGACTCATCCAAATGGCTTTTGATGAGGAAAAGCCGGCATATTTAGCAGCCAAAGGTGCTTGACCACTGACTTCCAGTTTATAAGCGGTCAGGCTTTTACGCATAAAGACCCAAAACAACACAACTGCCAATAAAGTGATAAAAATCGAGGCATTAATCCGCGTACCTTCCATAATCAAGGGCAAGGTCGCACTTTCACCAAACATCACAGATTGCGGGAAATTCATTCCTTCCGGATCACGCCACGGCCCATTGACCAGATACAGCAGCACAAAAAGCGCGACATAGTTCATCATTAAAGTGGTCAGGGTTTCTTCAGCATTGAAATGCGTTTTCAAGAGTGCCGGAATTGCTCCCCAAAGCGCCCCCCCGAGTGCACCCATGACCACCATTAACGGCAGAATCCACCAGCCTATTTGTTCATGAAATAAAATCGCAATACCACCACCAAAAATTGCTCCCATCGTGAGCTGACCTTCGGCGCCGATATTAAATAGCTTGGCACGAAATCCGACCGCCAATCCCAAGGCAATCAGGATAAGAGGTCCGGCTTTGACTGCCAGTTCACTCCAGCCATATCCAGATGCAAGAGGCTCAATAAAGAAGATATACATCGCCTGAGCAGGATTGATGCCCAAGACTAAAAATAAGATGCTGCCCACAATCAGCATGGCAACCAGTGCAATGACAGGTGAAAGCCACTTCATCATTTTAGATGGATGTTCACGCGGTTCTAATAAATGCATGTCATTGCCCTCTCAACCTGTATGCTTGTTTTATTGGCGATATTAAGCATGAGCTTTTTGCTCCTCTGCATTTACTACTGATGTGTCATGGCTGCGAATACCTGACATCAATACCCCAATATTTTCAGCATTGGTTTCATCAGTATGAATAGGTTTCGATAATTCACCATTGGCCAATACACAGAGGCGATCGCTGATTTCAAACAGTTCTTCTAATTCTTCTGAAATCACTAAAATGGCGATCCCTTGTCGAGAAAGATCAATCAGGGTCTGGCGAATAAACATGGATGCGCCAACATCTACCCCCCATGTCGGTTGAGCCACAATCAGGAATTTTGGATTTTGTAAAATTTCCCGACCCACAATAAATTTTTGTAGATTCCCACCGGACAAAGCACGTGCTTCAGCAAATGCCCCACTCGCTTTAACGCCAAATTTTTCAATAATTTTTTCTGCAAAAGTGCTGATATCTGAAAACTTAATCAGACCCCAGCGGGTAAATTTCTGCCGATATGCAGTAAGTAGTGCATTTTGTGCCAGTGTCATATTCGGGACTGCGCCTCGCCCCAATCGTTCTTCAGGTACAAACCCCAAACCCAAGTCACGCCGTTGTCCGGGACTGAGTTTGGAAATGTCCTGCTGATCCAGAAAAATACGGCCATTTTTCAGACTGTTTTCACCTGACAATAAAGACAGTAATTCTGCCTGGCCATTGCCAGAAATCCCGGCAATACCGACGATTTCACCGGCATAAATATTTAAATTGATATTTTTTAAAGACACGCCAAAAGGATCATCAGATTGATAGTCTAGATTTTCGACCTGAAATAACATCTGTTGCACGCCTGAATATTCTTGACGTAGATAGGTAGGTAAATCACGGCCAATCATTAAACGTGCTAAATCACTGGTACTTTTGTTTTTAGGGTTGACGTTTCCAGTGACGCGTCCATTGCGTAAAATGGTCGCCTCATCACACAGTTCTTTAATTTCATGCAACTTATGGCTGATATATAAAATCGAAACGCCTTGAGATGCCAATAAACGCAACGTCTTAAACAGTTGCCGTACCGCTTGCGGAGTCAACACCGAAGTCGGTTCATCTAAAATAATTAACGCCGGGTTTTGTAATAGACAGCGAATAATTTCGACGCGTTGCCGTTCACCCACCGATAAAGAATGCACTTCGCGGCGTGGGTCGACGGGTAAACCGTACTGTTCCGAAACTTCAATAATTTTTTGACTCAGGACTTTTAAGTCGATTTTTTCATCTAAACCCAGTGAAATATTTTCCACCACAGTCAAGGTTTCAAACAAAGAAAAATGCTGATAGACCATCCCGATACCGAGCTTTCTCGCCATCGACGGGCTATCGATTTTGACTTCTTTGCCGTTCCAGAGCATTTGTCCCTGATTGGCCTTGGTTGCGCCATATATGATTTTCATCAGGGTACTTTTCCCGGCACCATTTTCACCCAGAATGGCGTGAATCTGTCCGGGTTGAACGGTTAAATGTATCTGGTCATTTGCTTTTAATGAATTGTAACTTTTACAGATATTAATGAGCTGTAAACGTGGCACACTCGTAGAAAATTTTGGGTCCATCTCTCGCGTATGAGCAGATATATCGTATTGAGAAGTCATCATAGGCGCTCTATTCAATGCTGCGACAGTTGCGGCATCCATCTGAAGTACATCGGCATTCAGATGGATGAAACATAAAAATAAGTGAAGTTATTTAATAACTAAATCTGAATCGCTTTATTTCGGTAAAGAACCTTCTACACCTTTCACGTAGTAGTTCATTTTGCTTAAAGCCGCATCATCTAATGATTTACCTTTAGCCAACACCACGCTGCCATCCTGTTTATAAAGTGGACCGGAAAATGGATGTAAGCTACCTTTCAAAATGGCATCCCGTACGCTGAGTGCTTTTGCTTTAGATGCTGCCGACACTGAAGGGCCAAAGCTTTCGATATCGACTGCTTTTTGTTTCACGCCATACCAGATCGCACTTGGTTTCCAGGTTTTATTGCTGACCTGGGTCATTACAGGGGTATAAATTTTCTCCCAATGCAGAACGGATGCTGCAAGATGTGCTTTAGGTCCAAATTTGCTCATGTCAGAATCCCAGCCGAAAGCAAATACGCCTTTTTGTTCAGCCGCTTGTACGACTGCAGGAGAGTCGGTATTTTGCATCAGCACATCTGCCCCTTGAGCAATCAGTGCCAAAGCTGCATCACGTTCTTTGCCCGGGTTAAACCAGGAATTTACCCAAATCACCTTGGTTTTAATTTTTGGATTGACACTTTGTGCACCCAAGGTATACGCATTAATGTTGCGTACCACTTCGGGGATCGGGAAAGAAGCCACCACCCCTAATACATTATTTTTGGTTTTTTGACCTGCAACCACACCGAGCATATAAGCCCCTTCATAGGTGCGTACGTCATATACGCCTAAATTTTTCCCCTGCTTGTAACCTGTTGCATGCATGAATACCGTATTCGGAAATTGCTTGGACACTTTCTCCATCGCATTCATATAACCGAAAGAGGTGGCAAAAATGACCTTGTTGCCTTGCTGCGCCAGGTTACGGATCACACGTTCAGCATCTGCCGTTTCGGGAACGTTTTCGATATAGGAGGTTTTATATTTTGTAGCCAGTGCCTTTTCAGTTTTAATACGGCCTTGATCATGAGAATAAGTCCAGCCATGGTCACTGGTTGGACCAATATAAACAAACGCCGCTTTATCTTGAGCCTGAGCATTCCCCATGGCTGCCATGCCCACTACACCGCTTGCTAGCAATGCGCCCACTAATTTTTTCAATCCTGTTTTCAATGCATTTTTTTCTTTCATTATGTTCTGCTCTTGCTGTTCTCTGTGTCCGCTGACACACGCCTTTAAAATGGCTTCACTCGAATGAGTTCAGTCTGTTCAATATATAAATAGCAATAACTATTCCAACTTTCGGAAAAAATAATAAATAGACGCTGTTTAAATAAAATACTTTTCTTTTAAACATTAAATGAAGTATTTCTATATTAAATTTAGAGGTCTTGAATTTATATTTTTATATTTAATAAAAAATAATAATTATTTTAAAAGATTTATTTTTTAATTATGCTTGGAATTGGTGCATTAAAATAAAATGCATTGAATTTGAGCATTAATCTCTAATTCAATTTTAAGTAACAGTATGCAGATATTAAAAATCCCTCTGCGTGAACAGAAGGATAAAATAATACAGAGGGGATTAAAATAATTTAGCGTTCTGCCCAGAATACCTGTTGCAATGCCGCGGTTTTTTCTTCAATTTCTGCAACTGGACCAATCAAATCAATATTTTTCTGACCATGTTCAAACACATAAGCAGCTGACACACTCATGGTCGGATTTTCCACATGGTTACCGGTGCATTGTAATAGCCGTTGTTCAGTCATGCCATAAACTACGCGGCCAATATTGGCCCAATAAATGGTTCCGGCGCACATGCAGCAAGGCTCTACTGCAGTATACAAGGTACATTGCCATAAATATTCGGCTGGATAATTACTGGCAGCAACGCGTGCCAAGGTTGACTCGGCATGATTGACCGTATCAATATTACACTGGGTTAACAGCACGGTTTGATGATCCGGCCCCACCAATACTGCGCCAAAAGGGTGATGCCCCAAAGCCATCGCCCTTCGTCCCACCTCATTGGACAAGGTTAAAAACTGGATGATTTGAGCTTGATTGGGGCGATTCATTTTATTCACTTTCCTATAATTTTTTCATTCTGTAATTATTATTAAACAGACCGGTTAAAATAAACCTGAGCTTTAAAATAAAATAAAGATAAAAACCGATATTATAAAATTTAGTATTTATATTTCAAGCTTTACTTAATATTGATTAAATTAAAATAGATTAAACAATATAGCGTTTGCTTAAACCCCACTCGGCTAATATACGTCGGTAAGTTGTCGATGAACGGTCAGCTTCAAAATGCGCTTCCATGGAAATATCGAGCGGTAATTCTTCGGGTTTTTGACTTTCCACCATATCCTGATCTTCGGCAAAAATTTGTGCATTAAAGTCATATACCGCCTGTAAATCACCGGTGGTATCGAAGTTGCGTGTCAGCGGTACAAATAAACGGGTTTTGTTATGTGAAACCGGACAACAGGCATTCAGAATCTTTAACAGTCCTTGCTCTGGAAAATGTACTGTCAACACCGCAGAAAATGGTGGGTAGACATCAAATACCCGTTTCCATAAAAAGCCTTCCGGTGCCAAATCTTGCATACCATGTGGATAGTTGCTGACATTACTGACATATTCAGTATGCAAGCCGTAATCTGTACGCTCGGTATTATATTTAGGTACAACCTGATTGTCGGGATCAGCGAAAGAGCCATGATGTACCCAGGCAAAATGGGCGACATCAATAAAACCTTCCAGCTGACGACCACTGGAACCTCCAATGTCAACAAACGGCGGTAAGATCGCTTGATGATCTAACATCTCCCAGGTATCTAAGACGGGGAAATTGGCTTTCGATTCATCACGGTTAAAAATACTGGTCCAAATTAAACCGTATTTTTCGACCACTGGAAATTTAGTTAAGGAAAAGCGCTCAGAAATTTTCGTCAGTTCCGGTTGGGCTGGAATTTTGATACATTGCCCATCGGCATTGTAATGTAAACCATGATAGGGACAGACAATATTTTCACCCGATACCCAGCCTTTGGTTAAGGGTACGCCCCGGTGTGGGCAGAGATCACGAACCAAGCAAATTGCGCCACTGTCTGTTTTATACAGTGCCAATTTGACATCCAGCAGCGTCACTTGTTGCGGTTGGGTTGAAACGTCCTGAATACGCGCAACCGGATACCAGTGATGAGCCAGAATGTCCCAGTCCTGATCATCAAACTGGCTATAACAAGGCTTGTTGAATAAATTGGTGACTGGAATTGCGTTCATATATGGCCTATATCATCTCTTTAATTCATCTTTTTTACAGGCCTTAAAATTTGCATAGTCATGCAAATTTGGCTTTGCTTATCATTGAAATTACTTAATTTTTTATCATTCTGTCTATTAGAATGTTTCGTATAAATCATTCTAAAAATAAGAACACCTTCATTTAAGGTTGCTGTATTTAGATATAGAACATCATCATTTGGCATAAAACTCGCATAAGCACGGTTATCTCAACTATTGATATGAATAACTGGTGGTACTTCGCTTGACTAAATTGATGAATACGCCTTTTTCCCGATTTTCAGAATATTTTATGGCTGTGGCGAAAACGGGCAGTTTACGTAAAGCCGCAGACCAATTATTTATCTCGGTGTCTGCGGTACACCGGCAAATCGCTTTGGCTGAAGAAGAACTCGGTATTATTTTGTTTGAGCGTTTGCCCAGTGGTTTAAAACTTACCCTTGCCGGTGAATTACTCTATGCCGATGTATTGAAATGGCAAAAAGAATTCCAGCAAACCCGGATACGTTTTGATGAAATTCAGGGACTCACGCGTGGAACCATCGAGTTTGGTTTAATTTCTGCCTTAAGTGACGGGTTTGTCATGCAATCCGTGCAATATATGTATGAAAACTATCCGTGGATCAATTTTAATATTCGGGTCGCAGACAGTGAGATTATCGCCAAGAAGATCATGGATGCAGAACTGGATTTTGGTTTGATCTTGAATCCAAAAGCACATCAACACCTTGAAGTGGTTCATTTTTTAGAATTGCCTTTAGGTTTTGTGATGGGGAAATCACATCCTCTGGCTCAAGCAGAAAAGATTTATTTTTCAGATACTTTAAATGACAATCATTTTATTCCGTCAGAACCTTTAATTATTCATGACTATGTGCAAGCTATGTATAAACATCATAAATTTATACCTGCACGTAAAACGGAATCGAATGACATTCGCTTAATGAATAACCTAATCAAAGCCAATACTGGCATCGGAATTTTAAGTTATTTGGACGTATTTCCTGAGCTTGAACGTGAGGAATTAATCTTTAAGCCCATTTTAGACAAAGGGCTGCATCCGCTGACCATTGCCCTATGTGTTGCGCCGAAACGACAAATTTCACGCGTTTCCCAGTTGATGATTAAAAATATTATTGAACAAATGGAAGACTTGAAAAGCCAAGTTAAAGATATTTTCTCGACCCAAACCGTTTGTTGCTATGGCCCTTGCTCTTTTGATTGAAATTTCAATCGTTAAGGTAAAGCGATTTCGACTATTTGGATTAAACATCACTGGCTATTTTTACCGGAAATACAAGCACTGCCCGTGGGGTATGTCATTTCAGAGGGAAAATCGTTGAACCGGTACCCTTAGGGCTAGCACCGATCAATGCTTTCGATGAAAGTTTTGATGCGCAAATCTGCTGGTTTTAGCTAGGTTCATCTTATTAAATGGCCTATGTTTTAAGGGTTCCATGATAATCAAGCCCAGATCACCAGTATGGCAGCCACAACCACCAGTAATAATCCCCAATGCTCTGCTTTGGCCAGTTTTTCTTTAAAAAAATAAGCTGAAATTAACAGGCTAAACAAGATTTCAATTTGTCCCAGTGTTTTTACAATGGCCACGGATTGCATGCTCATGGCAGTGAACCATCCCAAGGACGCAATAAAACTGCACAGACTGACTTTGAAGGTTAAGCCTAATCTTGCCCACATGGCCTTTAAGGTCTGGCGACTGAATAAACTTAAGTAAATCAGCATACTGATACATTGAAAACCAATAATACTGAGCAATACCCAAGCTGCCCGATGTATAAATAGCAGTTGGGGCAATTCCAGACTGGCTTCACGCACCAGTAGTGAGGTAATGGCAAAGCACAGGCCACTGCCTATACCAATCAATAAGGTCGGTAGAGAAAGTTTTTCTGCTCTGGATCCTCTAGAGAGTAAAAAGACTGCCAGCCCCCCTAAGGCCACCCCAAACCAGCCCAGTACAGTTAAATGATCACTCAGCAATGATGCACCAATGAGCGCGGCTAAAATGGCTTCACTCTTGGCCAATCCAACACCAATGGCATAGTTTTTTTGTTTAAATAACTGCACCATTAATGCGGTTGCAGCAATCTGGCTCATCCCGGCAATGACAATATAAATGGCATAACGTGGTGTAAAGCTCACCGGGAGTGGTATGGGCTGACTCTGATACAAAAAGGTCAAGTAAAGAAGGGCCAGAGGAAAACCAAAAATAAATCGCGCCAGTGTTACACCATAGACATCAACAGTGGTACTCAGTTGCTTTTGAAATGCATTACGCCAAGCCTGCATAAATGCAGCCATAAGCGTACAGAGAATCCATGTGGATACCATTACTTGACCTTATTAAAGCTATAAAATGCAAGTAATTTACTCCTTCATCACGGAATTAACGAATCATTTTTTTCCAAAAGGTTTTAATGATTTGAAATTTTTTTGCAAGCTATGCTGATCAAAAAGCCCTTTATTAGGAAGAGCTTTTTGAGCTGAATTGAATATCAGTCCAAGGGATTACCAATAATATTGCTAATAATTCCTTTCATGATATGTGGTCCCTGTTCTTTTCGTAGTTCTTCATACCATTCCTTTGTCACGCCCTCATCTTTCATATGCGTTACATCACAGCGTTTGCGTGCACGCAGCACCAATTCATTGGCACGTTCATTACGTTTGTTTTGATAACGCTTTAAGGAATCTTCCAAGCCCAAGGTGTTAATTTGCAAAGCACGAGATAAATAAATCGCATCTTCCATCGCTTGGCAGCCCCCTTGGCCAATATCAGGCGTGGTACTGTGTGCAGCGTCACCAACAATCACCACACGCCCTTTATAGTATTGTGCAAACGGTTCAATATCATGAATTTCTACACGATTGGTTTTTTGCTCATTTATATGGTCTATGAGTTTCTGAACTTGCGGGCACCATCCTACAAAGTATTCTTTTAATAAACTTTTATAGTGACCACGATTATTTTCTAAACCCACCGCCAGGGGTACATCAAAGAAAAAATAAAAACGATGATCTGCCACGGGCATTAATGATACACGCTTGCCCTCGCCGACATAGGTCGTCCATTGATCAGCGGGTGCATACTCCTCTGAAATTTCAACCAGACCATTCCAGTTTACATAGCCTGCATAACGACGCTCAACCTGTTCACCCAATACATAAGCACGGGTACTCGAATGTGTCCCATCTGCCCCGACTAACAGTTCGGTTTGCACTTGCGTTCCATCTGCAAATTGCACGGTTACAACCTCTTTGGCTTGTTTAAAGGACAACATTTTTTTGCCCAGATGAATATTTTCACGACCGAACTCATCCATCAGCATATTTTGTAAATCTGAACGCGACACCGGATATGGACGTTGTCCAACTTCTTCTATCAGGGGATGCAAGCTGAACTGTGTCATCACCTCGCCTGTTAAGCCATCCATATAGGCCAAGTGATCCATTTGTCCGCCAAGTTTCGCGATCTGATCTGTTAATCCTAGATAATTTAAACATTTAACCCCATTTGACCATAAAGAAATGGCTGCCCCCATAGGTAAAATGTGTTCTGCTTGCTCATAGATGGTGACTTGATGTCCAAACTTTTTTAGTGCAATTCCTGTGGTTAAACCGCCTATACCTGCACCAATAATTGTAATTTCCATCTATAACTCCTTTATATATTTAAGTATCTGCACCACAAAATGCTAAAAACGTGCCATTTTTTATCTCACGCACTTAAAAATTTCAAAAGTTGGCACAAGCTGTGCTTCTAAACATATGTAAAAGCTTGTTTTTATCGATTGTTCAAAATGAATTACTAGAAAAACAAGTCTATTCATTTGATTAATAAAGTTAATGGAAGATATTTATGGCAACTTTGCTTGCACCAATTTTTGATATTCCTATCCATATGCAGCAACTGACTAATCTGGCAGATGACCGAATTGGTGCAGAAATCATGGATTGTTCGGATGATTTTTTTGCTGAAGCAAAACGCATGTTGCAATTCAATCCACCTATATTTGTAGAAGACAAATTCGATCAACATGGCAAATGGATGGATGGTTGGGAAACCCGCCGCAAACGCCATGCAGGTTATGACTGGGCCATTATTAAATTAGGGGTGGCAGGCAAAATTAAAGCACTCGATATCGATACCACTTTCTTTACAGGGAACTATCCCGCTTCTGCCGCTGTAGAGGCATGCTATGCACCAGATGGAGACTTGAACAGCATAAAATGGCAAAACATTCTAAAAAATAATATTTTAGGTCCAAGTAATCATCACATTTTTAACATTGATACCGAGCAGGTATTTACGCATATCCGTTTAAATATTTATCCAGATGGCGGCGTGGCACGGTTTAAAGTTTATGGTGAAGTACAACTTCAAAGGCACGGTAGCAACCAAACTTTAGACTTGTTAGCTTTAGAAAACGGTGGTCGCGTGATTGCTTATAGTGATGCGCATTTTGGTCATCCACGTAATCTGATTAATCCGGGTCGTGGCATCAATATGGGCGATGGCTGGGAAACCAAGCGCCGCCGTGCGCCCGGTTTTGACTGGTGTCTTCTGGCTTTGGGTCAAAGCGGAAAGATTGAAAAAGTTGAAATTGATACCGCCCATTTTAAAGGCAACTTCCCTGCCCAAGTGTCCATACAAGCCATCTATATTGAAGATGCCACCGATCAGCAACTCATTCCACAAAGCATGTTCTGGCCATTTTTACTGGCAGCACAAGATATGCAGATGGATCATATCCATACGTTTGTGGAGGAAATTTTAAAGCAGGAAAGAATTTCCCATATCCGGGTCAACATGATTCCTGACGGCGGGATCAGCCGGATTCGCTTATGGGGTAAAGTCACATAATCGATATGAATACTATGACCATACAAACGATAAAAATACAGCCTTTAGATGCGGAAAGTT
Organism: Acinetobacter sp.; assembly: GCA_050285325.1. Taxonomy (GTDB): domain Bacteria; phylum Pseudomonadota; class Gammaproteobacteria; order Pseudomonadales; family Moraxellaceae; genus Acinetobacter. The sequence continues at coordinate 13,314 of JBLZXS010000291.1, read as the reverse complement.
TTGCGCCTTACGGAGAAGTTATTGCGTGTAAAGGCAATGACTTTTTTCATATCAATGACCGACAGACCGAACGTTATCATGCTTTGGCTGAAGTAGAAAGTGATGCCAAGGTTGGCCTCAGTATTTTTAAAAATATTCAGGCCACCGTCATCCCTTTTGAAATTGCAATACTGGAAAGGCATCCTGTAGGTTCACAAGCTTTTGTTCCGATGCAGGGTCAACAGTTTTTAATTGTCGTTGCCCCCTGTCTTAATCATGAACATCCAGATCTGGATCAGATCCAAGCTTTTATCAGTGATGGTAGACAAGGCGTGAATTATCGTGCCGGAACCTGGCATCATCCCTTGCTCACCTTGGAAGCACCGAGTGATTTTGTGGTCGTGGATCGTATAGGAACTGGATCAAATTGTGATGTTTATACTCTTCCTGAAAAAATCCGGATAGAGTTGTAAGTGCATTAAAAAAGCCCTTTTATAAGGGCTTTTAACTCATTGCTTCTTCACCTTGCTTAGAAGTGATATTTGACCAAGGCACTGACATTATTTTCATCGGCATTTGGAATACCGAATTTGTTGTTCCAGATAGAATGTTCAATCCCCAGATATAAATTGGTGTCTGGAGAAATGTGTTTACCGACATTCCATTTCCACTGTGTGGTCCAGTTCATCTCGCTGTCATGATCATCCTCTTCTGTTGACCAGTCCAGGAAGCCATCCACCAGGAATTCTTCAGTCCCGAGTTTAAATGGTACGCCATAGGTCAATGTTAACTGGTAGTCATCATCAATATTCTCATTATTAGCTCGATAAAGATTAATGCTGGCATAACGGAAATACGGAATGTCCAGATCGAAACCTACGCCGTACAGGAAGTTATCAAAACCTTCTCCGCCTTCCCAGGTCGTTGATACCAATACATCCTTGACCGGACCAAAGGCAAATTTCTGTCCTGACACTTCACCCAAGCTTAAACGTGGTGACAATTCAAAATAACTTGATTTACTGTCATCAGCGCCACGCATCCGGTCAATGAAGAAAAATACATCTGCATATTTCACTTTTGCCGTATATTCAAGGGTTAAGGTGGTCTGTTTCTCATCAACCACTTCATAGTTTTCACCATAAAGACCGGTCACGCTGAAGTCTTGCCAGATCGGTTTTGCCTGTGCCGATAGAGCGCCAAATGCGAGTAATGTTGCAACAGTAAGTTGAGTGAATTTCATAAATAAGGATCCCCAGTGGAATAAAAAAATCACGTTATAAATTAAGCAAAAACAAAGCCAACTTTTTAATTATTGATAAAAACCTATGACTGGCACAGGTTTATTGAAGAGGTAAAATTTTAGTGCAGTGTTTCTGCAATACTTTTTGGCGCCTCGGCATTTCTCGGTTTGAATAGGGTCAGATGGTTAAACAGCAAGTTTAAAATAATCGCCATCAAACAGGTGGAACTAATGCCTGAATGAAACAGGGTTTGAAACCATTTTGGGAAATTGGCATAGAAAGAATAATCGATAATCGGAATCATACCGGCAGCAATAGCAGTCGCGACAATGATCAGGTTTTTTTGCTCGTTATAATCAATTTTTGCCAGAGTACGGATGCCACTCGCGGCCACTGTACCAAATAGGACCAATCCTGCACCACCAAGTACCGGAACCGGAATCGCTGCAATTAAACGTCCCATAATGGGTAACAGCCCTAATACCACGAGAATGATACCGCCTGCCGCGACCACAAAACGGCTTTTTACTCCGGTAATTGCCACCAAGCCCACATTTTGTGCAAATGCACTTTGCATGAAGGATCCAAAAACTGGCGCTACTGCACTGGAGAGCATATCGGCACGTAGACCATTGGAAATACGTTCTGAATCCACTTTAGTTCCGATAATTTCACCGACCGCGATAATATCCGCAGTGGTTTCCGTCATAATGACCAAAGTTACGATCAGCATGGAAATGATGGCAGTCAGCTCAAAAGTTGGCAGTCCGAAAGCAAAGAAACTGGGTACCTGCACCCACGCACCATTACTGACTTTGCTGAAATCACCAAAACCTAAGAGATAGGCCAATACCGAACCCAATACAATCGCTAGCAGGATGGACAGACGGCGAATCGAGGCATTTCTGCTCAGGTTCAGACAGATCACAATCGCCAGGGTCATGATGGCCAAACTAATATTTTCAACACTTCCCCATTCAGGTGCATTTTTATTGCCCCCCATCATCCAGCGAACGGCCACAGGTAAAAGTGACAAGCCAATAATGGTAATTACACAGCCCGTCACCACCGGCGGGAAAAAGCGAATGATCTTGGAGAAATAAGGTGCGAGGAAGAAACCAATTAATGACGCGACGATGACTGCACCATACACTGCCGATAGGCCTCCGCCTGTGGTCACAATTGCGACCATGGTCGCCACACCGGCAAAGGAAACACCTTGCACCAGCGGCAGTTTTGCACCGATATATTTCACTCCCAGGGTTTGCAGAATCGTAGCCAGCCCCCCTACAAATAGCGCAGCTGCAATCAATAAACCGATTTGATAAGGTTCCAATCCGGCTGCAGTTCCTACAATCAATGGTGGCGCAATAATACCGCCGTACATGGTCAATACGTGCTGTAAACCATAGGCTGCACTTTTACCCGCACCTAAATACTCATGTTCCGGTGAAATGGTTTTATTTTCTTCGGTCATTCTTTTTCTCTCCCGCAAAGTCAAAAAATATAATTAGCTACCGCGATATGTGGAGTACGCAAACGGGCTGATCAGTAAAGGAATATGAAAGTGCTGTGATGCATCTTTCACATAGAAATGAATGACGGCTTTAGGAAAGAAAGTTTCCAATCCCAAGCCTTCAAAATAGGCAGAAGTGGCAAATTCAAGGCTGTAATTCCCTGCTTTTAGAGCGCTTAAACCGAAGTCTGTTACCCGGCCATCGATATTGGTGAATGCTTCGCCGAGCAAATCACCATCTTCCGCATAAAGCTTGATGGCAACCTGGGCTGCGGGTTTGCCCAGATGGGTATCTAAAATATGGGTGCTGATCATGCTTGCAGCTCCTGAGACAGTCTTAATAAAGCGATTTCAGCCAGTTGGTTGTGGACTATCCGCTTTTCGGTTTCAGCATCATTGTCCAAACGATATTTCAGCGCTTGCAGCACGTCTTCACTATTTAAACCCGCAGCCTTAATCAGGAAGATGTAGCCATATTTTTTTTCGTAGGCAATATTTCCTTTAAGCAAAGCAAGCTGGGTTTCTTCATCCGCTGTAATGGATGACTGTTCAAGGTTAGAAAAGCTCTTTTCGATTTCACTTAATTCAGCCTGTGCTTTTTTCTCGCCAATACGTGGGTGATTATCCAAAGCCGCTTTAATTTCGTGCCATGTCCAGGTTGCTGCTTGTTGTTTGGCCAACTCCATAACAGTTTCAATTGATGCATAAGGACGCTTGGCTACAATCTCGGTCGACCAGCTGGATATTTGCACACAGTGCTTTAAAAAGGTGATGGCATCTGCTGATGATGCTCGATTAAATTCAACGAGTTGCATTATTAAATCACCTGTTAATATTGAATTTTTGTTCAAAACTGGATTTGCAATAACAGTGCCAAATCTGGTTTCAGTATTATTTTTATAAAATGCATAAATCAAAAAAGAGAACCCAAGGTTCTCTTTCTAAATATATTTTTTAATTATGGCGCGTGATGTTTATACCAGTGTTCAGCAATATCACCACGTCGGCAAATCCAGACCTTGTCATGACTTTGAATATAATCCAGAAACTTTTGCAGGGCTTTAAAACGTCCCGGTCGCCCTAAAATACGGCAGTGCATCCCGATCGACAGCATTTTTGGTACAGTTTCCCCTTCAGTATAGAGCACATCAAAGGCATCTTTCAGGTACTGATAGAACTGTTCACCGCTGTTAAAGCCACCTGGTGAAGCAAATTTCATGTCATTGTTATCTAAAGTATAAGGAATGATCAAATGCGGGCGTTTTTCACCCTTCGTCGTAGTCAGGGTGCTCCAAAATGGCAAGTCATCTCCATAGTTGTCGCAGTCGTATTTAATCTGAGGAAACTCTGCCAGTAACTGACGCGTGTTTGGGCTATCACGACCGGTATACCAACCCATTGATGCTTCGCCAAAAAGCGCCTGTAATACGCTGATGGCTTCATCCATGTGTTGGCGTTCAGTCTCAATATCCATATTTTGATAATGCAGCCAACGCTGTCCATGCGAAACCACATCATAATTCGCTTGTTTGATCGCTTCGACGATATAAGGATTACGTACCAATGCCATACCGACGCCGAAAATGGTCATGGGTAAATTTCTTTTTTGAAATTCTTGATGAATGCGCCAAAAGCCAGCACGTGAACCGTATTCGTACATCGAATCCATCGACATATGTTTGTCTGGAAAGCTGGCTGCACCAATAATGTCAGATAAAAACTGTTCCGAGCCGGCATCGCCATGTTCAACGTGGTTTTCACCGCCTTCTTCATAATTCAGTACAAACTGTACAGCGATACGGGCTTGGTTTGGCCACTCCACTTTAGGTGGTTCGCCATGGTAGCCAATCAGGTCACGTGAATAGGGCGCGCTGCGAATGTCATCAATGAGTGCTTGGCCGCGTAAATAAGTCGTGGTCACGTTAAATCCCTAATGTGTTATATTAAATCGTCAAATTTCTATAACAGCGATAAGCAATTTATGCGCCAAAAAGATTCATTTAATTCTTTCTAAATTCACCTATTAGCTTTGCCAACTGTTCCATTCCATCAAATGTAGCTGGGATCTTATCGTCAGATGAAACTAAGGGTGAAAAGATAATATTTTCAAATTTCTCAAAGCCTGCCGAATTTTTCTTATGTAATTTCTCTGAGTCTTCGGCATAGTTAGGAAACTTTGATCGGCCTTTTTAGTCTCATAAAAATTATGAAATACTTCGATAGCTTGAGTAAAATTGTCACATAAAAATGAGAAAGTCATTTGTGACTATATTTGTTATAAAATTTAATTTATTTTGTTTTATTTCAAATATTAAATCAAATAATTATTCATATAAATTATGAAGTTCTAATAATTTTGCTTTAATTTTTAGAAATATTAAAAATCCCCCTTTAGGAAAGGGGGGATTAAAAAGATTTTTTAGAATAAGAAATACCTTTGTGCCATCGGTAACACTTCCGCTGGTTCACAGGTTAAATGCACCCCATCCGCCCGCACTTCATAAATTTCTGGATCGACTTCCATGACTGGCGTATATGTGTTGTGCTTCATGTCCGCTTTAGAAATATTTCGGGTATTTTTCACTGGTGAAATTATTTTTTTAAGCCCTAATTTTTCCACTACACCATTTTCAATACCCGCTTTCGACAAAAAGGTAATACAGGTGTTATGTACCCCTCGTACGTTTGCACCAAACATCGGACGGTAGTGCACAGGCTGCGGAGTTGGGATAGAGGCATTAATATCCCCCATCGGTGCCGCGGCAATCATGCCGCCTTTAATAATCATGGAAGGTTTTACACCAAAAAAAGCCGGCTTCCATAACACTAAATCTGCCAGTTTACCTTCTTCCACCGAACCAATTTCATGGCTTAGACCATGGGTAATGGCAGGGTTAATTGTATATTTGGCAATATAACGCTTCACCCGATTATTATCGTGCGCGGCATTATCACCTTCAAGTACACCTCGTTGCACTTTCATTTTATGTGCAGTTTGCCATGTGCGAATGATCACTTCACCGACTCGCCCCATAGCTTGAGAATCTGAAGACATCATTGCGATTGCACCCAAGTCCTGCAAAATATCTTCAGCAGCGATGGTTTCACGGCGAATCCGGCTTTCCGCAAAGGCGACATCTTCCGAAATAGATGGGTCAAGGTGATGGCAGACCATCAACATATCCAGATGTTCATCAATCGTATTAACAGTATACGGACGGGTTGGATTGGTTGAAGATGGCAAGACATTCGGCTGACCAATGGCTTTTAAAATATCTGGCGCATGCCCACCACCCGCACCTTCGGTATGATAGGTATGAATGGTGCGGTTTTTAAATGCTGCCAAGGTTTCTTCCAGAAAGCCACTTTCATTCAGGGTATCGGTATGAATGGCCACTTGCACATCATATTCATCCGCCACAGTTAAACAATTGTCGATGGCTGCCGGCGTTGATCCCCAATCTTCATGCAATTTTAAACCGACCACACCCGCTTCAATTTGTTCACGAATCGGAGCAGGCAGACTCAAGTTGCCTTTGCCGAGTAAACCAATGTTCATGGGTAAGTCATCAATGGCTTGTAGCATGGTGGCAATATGCCATGGCCCCGGTGTAACCGTGGTTGCAGATGTACCTGCCGCGGGTCCGGTACCACCGCCAATCATGGTGGTCGTTCCGGACATGAGTGCCGTTTCAACTTGTTGCGGGCAAATCCAGTGAATATGCGTGTCGATTCCACCTGCGGTGAGAATCTGTCCTTCGCCGGCAATGACTTCGGTCGCTGCACCTAAAGGAATGGTGATATTGGGCTGAATATCTGGATTTCCGGCTTTACCAATTTTCCAGATTCGGCCATTTTTCAAGCCGACATCGGCTTTGACAATGCCCCACCAATCGACAATCAGGGCATTTGTAATGACAGTGTCAGCCACTTCCAATGACAAAAGCTGCGATTGCCCCATGCCATCGCGAATCACTTTACCACCACCAAATTTGACTTCTTCACCATAGGTAGTCAAGTCCTGTTCAACTTCAATAAACAGTTCGGTATCGGCTAAACGAACCCGATCACCTACCGTTGGCCCAAACATTTCGGCATACGCGCGACGCGAAATTTTCATGATGTATAAACCTTTGTAATTCTGATGCAATTTTTATGAATCGAGCTTACCCATCACTCGTCCTGCAAAGCCATAAACTTCACGTTTCCCGGCCAATGCAATGAGTTCAACATTTCTGCTTTGCCCCGGTTCAAAACGCACAGCGGTACCGGCAGCAATATTTAAGCGGTAACCACGCGTAGCCTCACGGTCAAATTGCAGCGCATCATTGGCTTCAAAGAAATGAAAATGTGAGCCGATTTGAATCGGTCGATCGCCGGTATTGGCTACAGATATTTTTAAAGCTTCACGACCGACATTCAGCTCGATATCGCTGTCTGGAGTAATGACTTCGCCAGGAATCATAATCTTGCCCTTATTATTAAAGAATCGGCTGATGTACCGTGACAAGTTTAGAACCGTCCGGAAAAGTCGCTTCAACTTGCACTTCAGCAATCATTTCAGCAATGCCATCCATCACGTCATCACGGCTAAGTAAAGTCGTGCCGTAATGCATCAATTCACTGACACTCATACCGTCACGCGCACCTTCAAGTAATGCCGCGGAAATAAAAGCAATCGCTTCCGGATAATTCAGTTTTAAACCGCGAGCTTTGCGACGCTCTGCCACCAAGCCGGCAGTAAAAATCAACATTTTGTCTTTTTCTGTTGGATTGAGTTCCATAAACGGTTCCTAATTCATGTATTTATGTCTAAGCAAAATGTGTGCAAGATTCGATATTTGGTATTCTCTCCCTTTGGGAGGAGAGACAATGTCTCGCAAGAGAGGGAGGGTATAAATGTTTAATCACCTCTTCCTACCCCTCTCAACAAAAGGACTATGTCCGCCAGATTCTTGGAAAGTCTTCGTCTAAATCAAACCAGTAACGTCTTAACCGTGCCCGAATAGCAGCAAAAGCATCATGGCAATGCCGTACATCAGCACCCAAGAAACGTGCGCAAATGACATCGCCGAGTACCGTCAAAGTGACCTTGATTTTCATCCGGGTGATCAGCTCACGAATCACGGCAACGTATTCATCTAAGTACAGCGTAGCGCGATACTTTTCCGGTGCAACCGCCCATAAACTGCCCATCACGGCCTGACCATTCATACCCAAACAAGAGCTTAACCAGCGGTCATTGCCGACAAAATTTAAACTGTCCGCGACCAGCAATTTATTTTCGCGCAGCAGCTTAAAATGATTACGGTATTGACCCTCACTAAACTGTTCTGCACAGGCTTGGCGACCAATCACCAACATATCCCAACCTATAAAACTGGACGCTGTATCTAACTGAATAGTGGTTTCTGAATGCGCGTGCGCTCCATTGAATAGCATGGTTTCTTGCGGCAGCCATTCGAAAATAGCGTTGTCTTTTAAACGAATCTGAATATGTTGAAAGGCCGATTTACCATTGGTTTTGTACCATTTCCCGGCCCCGGGTGTAGTCACCAAGGCATGTGCGTCAGCATCCACCTGCATGTCAAAAGTCAGATGGTCACCCCCTGCAATACCTGCAGGAGGATGGACAATAATGGCATGACAAATCCCACTCTTTTCCGGCCAAAGCATCTTTTGCACCCGTACAGGTCCGCTATGTTTTCGATGCGCCAAGGTCGTGCGTTGCTGCGCAGCTTGATAACGAAAGCCTAGTTCGAGGCAAGCGTACCAAAGCTGTGATGGGTTCTGTACATCAGCTGTTTTTGAGAGGGGTAAGTTCAACATATTCATGATCAATACTGCTTAAAACGCATTAAGCCAGACCGATGACAGCAAGGATTGCAGCCAGTGCAGCTATAATTTTTCGACCATGCGGCAGGTATTTCTCAGTCAATGCACCTAAGCCTAAACCCATCAGATAAATGATCGACATCGCAGAAACCATACCCAACATAAGTTGCAGCATATGTCCAGATTGTCCCAGTTCATTGCCATGTGCCACGCCATGGAAACTTGCGAGTAGCAGGGTCGCGACAGCAAAAATACCATTGGATTTCATCAATAATGCTGTTGCCAAAACCGCTAATGATAAAACAATGCCGTATTCTGCAAAAACATTGGGTAATACCTGCTGCTGTCCTAAAACAAAGCCTGCAATCATGGCTACCGCTAAACCGAAAAAGCCTGCGACTTTCCAGCGTTGTGTGGCCGTCCAGAGCAAGACACCGAAAGCAATCGCCATGGTTAAATGATCCAAGCCGGTAAAAGGATGGCTAAATCCATTCCAAAAACTGCTTTCATGCGCATGACCAGGATGTGCCATGGCGATCATCGGTAAGCTTCCCACGACAACAGCAAAAAATCTTTTTAACATTGACATCACACTCCTGTTTAAGCCTTAAATAAGCCTTGTTTTTCAATAAAAGAAATGATGGATTCCAGTCCATCCTTGGTTTTCATATTGGAAAATAAGAACGGTTTCTCGCCACGCATGCGTTTGGCATCTTGATCCATCACATCCAGGTTGGCACCCACCATTGGCGCCAAGTCAGTTTTATTGATGATCAGTAAATCGGATTTGGTGATCCCGGGACCACCTTTACGTGGGATTTTTTCACCGCCACCGACATCAATTACATACAAGGTTAAATCAGACAATTCTGGACTAAAGGTTGCCGCCAAATTGTCACCGCCACTTTCAATAATGATCAGCTCTAAACCGTCAAATTTTTCACATAGGTCATCAATCGCCGCCAGGTTAATCGACGCATCTTCACGAATTGCGGTATGGGGACAACCGCCAGTTTCCACCCCCACAATGCGATCGGGGGACATCGCTTCATTGCGGGTCAAAAAGTTGGAGTCTTCTTTGGTATAAATATCATTGGTGACCACGGCCATATTGTATTTTTCACGCAAGGCCTGACATAAATTTAAGGTTAATGCGGTTTTACCCGAACCGACTGGACCACCAATTCCAACACGCAATGGGCTACGTTCTGACATTTTAAAGTTCCTCATTATCTTTCTAAATTTTATAGTGTTACGATCTAAACAAGCGTGAGTATTGGTTTTCGTGCTGCATGCTGAGCATGGCATAGCGTGGTAAAGCACTACTGATCTGATCATCTTCTAACGCCAAAGCACGCGTGATGGAATCTGGGACTAAACCATGTAAATGCCATAAAATACGTTGTCCGCTCATTTGACCTAAGGGAATGGTCTTAACTGCTGCCAAAACCTGATTTTCAAGTACAGTAAAGGTATAGGCTGTCAGTACATCTGCACTATTCAGTGATAACCGTCCACATAAGTCTGCATACACTGGAATAAAGCCAAACTGTTTTTTTACGGTCACCGGCTGTTTTAAAACATCGCGAATCCACGCATTCATGGAAAAAGCCAGTTGCTTGGATTCTGCCAACAATTCTTTGCTTTCACGGCTGGCGCGGTATAGATGTGCCCAATAATCAAAAGTTTCTACTTGGTTGTAATTTTGCATGAGACGTTTTAATAAGGGCAGTTCAAAACGAACTAATAGCATTTCAAGCACATCTTCGAAATATGCCATACTCGTTATTTCATCACGAATTACACCCTGTTCAATGGCGCTCTCCACACCTTGCGAGTAACAGTAGGCACCTATAGGCAATGCCGTTGAAGATAGCGTTAACAGACTCAGCAATTGAGTGGCATTAGTGACTGACATGATGCAAGGCTTTAATTGGGCTTAAACGATGATCGTGGTGGTGCTGGGCATAGGCGCCACTTTCGGGTTCAAAAGGATGTAAGACTTCTGCAACATGCAGGCCTAGCCCAACCACCATTTCTGCCAGCACATGATCGGGTTCAAAATAAAGTGCCGTAGGCGTTAACATTAAAGGAACATGGCGATTACCCAAGTGGTAGGCTGCTTTTAACAGATCAAATTCAGTTTGTGCGGTGACTTGCATGAGTTTTTCAGCTTTTGCCTCAACTCTTAAAATATCGCCAGTTTCGGTTGAAATATAAGAACCACTACGCAGAACACCAGTTCGGGGCAAATCCGCACCAATATCGACTCCATTTTTTAATGTTGCACGAAAACGACTCTTTTGACGCACATCAAATGTTAATTCGATATTTTCACATCCCTGATTTGGGCTAAACCGTTCTAATCGCTGAGTATAAATCTTCATTTTCCGCTCCATCACTGTTTCTCTTGAATCTTGAAAAGACTCAAAATGATGCAGCTTATAAAGCTTCTTTATAAAGCTGCATCATTTTGATAGTGAAGCAATTTTCATACCAGCTTTTAAATCACAGCAGATGTTTAAAATAATATGCTTGTTAAAATATTCTATACAGAAACTAAAAAATTAAATTTTTCGTCATCATCGCATCGTTAAAATGAATCAGCTCGTCGTGCCAAGCACTACCTGATATATAACAATAAGTTATTGATATTAAAAAACCAGATTGGTTAATCTTGAAGCGCAGTCTAATCATCACGGATAGGACATCTTCAGGAGGAGAGGGTTAAACATTTAAAAATCATTGTTAAAATTTATTGTAAAAGAGTCATTTCACTTTTTTATAATTGGGTTTAAGTAAAATGACTCAATTAACTTGATTATATGATAAGTAAAATATTAACCTTTTTAAAAATCATAAATTGCGGTGAAATTCACACGGTTATCAATACCTTTCTGATCTGCAAAAGTTTTTCGTTCACCATACATATATTCAATCCCCAAATTAATAGGTTTAACGGGATTATAGAACATATTAATCCAGCCCTCTTTTAACTCTTTGTTTTGAGTTGAATCATTACCTACTAATTCTGCAAAACTATTGTCAGTATTAGCTCTCATATAACCAAAACCTAACGTAGAACGAACTTTAGGGCTAATCTTCTGCGTTAATCCTAAACTGACTGTATCAAACTCATTGGGTTTCATCTTATTATTGGCATCGAAGACATAGGCATAATTGGACCAGAGTACATTTTTGGTATCCCCTTTGATGTGGTTATAATCAAAACGCACTAAAGTTGTATCTGTAACCTGATATTTTCCGCCTAATGCAGCCCCCCAAGCCAAGAAATCATCATTTCCTTCATGATTGGTTGATTTTTGGGTTAAAAACACCCGTCCTGAAAGTGCAGAACCATTATCAAACTTATAGTTCAGCCGGCCGACCGCAGAAGGAAGTTTCAATTTCGCCCGAGCATCCGTGGTAAACCCTTGAGTGCCTGTAGTTGTTACCGTTTCAGCTTTAGAGTCTTCTAAGCTAAAGGCAAGATTCATATTTTGATCTACGGGATAGCTAAATTTTAGTTGTGGAACACGGGTTAAAGATCCTCCCACAGATAGAGAAGCATCCACAGTTTCCGGGAAATATTCAATTGCATTGAAGTTTGACCAAGTTTGACCAATGAGCCACTGATCATAAGTTAAATAGGCATGACGGATACGGAAGGAATCCCGTCCAGCCCCTCCAAAAAAATCCATTTCGACTTTACCGCCAACGCTGTGCTCACCTATTTTAGGGGTTTTAAAATTAAAGCCGAATCGCGTTGCATTTAAGGTGCTTTGAAATTTATCCGAATTATTGCCTTCATTGACACTGCCTTCTAAGGGTACGGCACTAATATAGTTATACATGGTGCTTGGTCCTTTGGACTGATAACTCGCATCCGCACGAACGTTCCCATACAATTCAAATTCAGCTCCCCCTTTACTCAGTAACTGTTTGAATTGCTCAGGCTGGGACGGTTTTTCTGCTGGCATTTGTTTTAGTGTGGGCAGCTCGGCAGAAATTTTTTCACTGGCCTGTTTTTGCTGCTGCATTAAAGTCTGCAATTCCTGAACTTGCTTTTGCAAATGGGCCACCTGTTGTTCCAGTGTCATTGCCGCATGGTTTGAAGTCGTAATCATTAGAATCGCTAGACCAAGCGCAGGTTGAGCCATGTTACCTAAATATTTTTTCATTCTTAAATTCCATTTTTATTCTAGATTTATCAAATTTTCCTTATTGAAAATCTATTTTTGAAGATGCAATACTTCCTTGATAAATATCAGCAGAGATATTTATCAAGGATAAATTTTTTATTTTTTTCTTAAATCTAACGTTTTCTATACTTTTACACTTTGCTGCAACAAGTCACGAAGTTTGAATTTCTGAATCTTGCCTGAAGGCGTCATGGGGATGTCCTCCCAGACTTCCAAACGCTCTGGTAAATATTGATTGGCCAGATTATGCATTTTCAAGAAATCGACTAAATCTTTTAATACAATTTGGTCAGCCCCTTCTTTTAGCTTCACAATTGCACAGGCTTTTTCACCCATTCTGTCGTCTGGATAAGGGACTAAAGCGACTGTGGCAATATCGGGATGTAAATAAATTAATGATTCCACTTCGGCAACTGGAATATTTTCACCGCCCCGAATAATGACATCCTTTTTACGACCCGCAATACGGATATAGCCCTGCTCGTCCTGATAGGCAATATCACCGGTATCGAACCAACCGTCTTCACTGGTTTCATTT
>JBLZXS010000290.1:0-4691 GCA_050285325.1 Acinetobacter sp. | reverse complement strand
CAATCCAATACATCGATGTTGATGGAGATCATCAGGAGTTCGAGGCACGCCATAAGCTTGAAAATAAGCAGATGAAGCCACAGTCATCATTTCTAGTTCATCACTGACCTTCACTGAAATCATATCTTTATGTACATTTTCTCCTAATCGAATCCCAATGTCATAGCGATCTTTAACAATATCAGTAAAGGCATAATCCATAGTCAGCTCAAGTTGAATATTGGGATGATCATGCGAAAACTTGGATAATTTATTCCATAATAAAAAATTGAGACTGATTTCAGTTCCATTAATTCTCAATCGCCCCCGAGGCGAATCTCTAAATTCATTAAGGTTATAAAGTTTCTGTTCGATGCCTGTAATAAGTGGTGCAATATCATTAAGAAGTTGTTCACCTTCTTGAGTGGTAGAAACGCTTCGAGTGGTGCGATTTAAGAGTTTAACTCCAAGACGTTGTTCCAGCATCTTCAGGGTATAACTAAGGGCGGATTGTGAAACTCCTAACTGTCCTGCGGCTTTGGTAAAACTACCAGTTTGGGCAACCACAATAAACGCTTTTAAGTCATTTAAGTTCTCAGCCATCATCAACCTCAAAATACAGTTATTTTTATTAATAAAATCTAATTAATCAAAAATCTATATAAATGTAATCGAAATTGCCTCACTAATACAGAGCTTATTGTCGGGGTATAGTTATTTCTTAACCAATGTCCCGCATGTACGTGGTGAGAGATAGCAATGAAAACTGTTCGATTAAACAATGATATTGAAATGCCCCTCGCTGGTTTTGGTGTATTTCAAATGAATGAGCCTGCTGAATGTGAACAGGCAGTTTTACATGCAATTGATGCAGGCTATCGACTGATTGATACAGCAGCCTCTTATCAAAATGAAACTCAGGTGGGTAATGCACTTCGTCAAAGCCGAATTTCCCGTGATGACTTGTTCGTGACCACAAAATTATGGTTGCAAGATGCCAGTTATGAGGGGGCAAAAGCCCAATTTGAGCGTTCACTGAACCGTTTGCAACTGGATTATCTTGACTTGTATCTAATTCACCAACCGATTGGTGATGTACATGGAGCATGGCGAGCAATGGAAGAGCTGTATGCAGCAGGTAAAATTCGTGCCATTGGGGTAAGTAATTTCCATCCTGACCGTTTAGCCGATCTGATGGCATTCAATCAGGTGAAACCTGCAGTGAACCAGGTTGAAGTGAATCCATTTAATCAACAGCTTCATGCCGTACCGTGGATGCAATCCCGTGATATTCAGCCACAAGCATGGGCACCCTTTGCAGAGGGACGAAATAATTTATTCCGCCAACCTGTACTGGTTGAGATTGGCAAGAAATACGGTAAATCCGTGGGGCAGGTGGTACTACGCTGGTTATTGCAACGTAATGTTGTCTCCTTAGCCAAATCGGTACGTAAAGAACGCTTGCAGGAAAATATTGATATTTTTGATTTTGAGCTATCGATTGAGGACATGACTCAAATCGCAGCAATGGATACCGCTACCAGTTCCTTTTTCTCGCATCGTGACCCCGCCATGATTGAATGGTTGGCTGGTCGAAAAATGGATGTCTAAACTCAACATTCAGGATCGATAATGAAAATTTTAAAAACTGTTTTAATGTCCGCAGTCATCACCACTTCAGGTGCGGGCTTTGCCGCAGATAAAAAAGAAAATTCTTTTGGTTTGGTGTATGGCGGTGCGATTACTGAAAATGTCAAAGGTCAGGTCAATATTCATCCTGTTAGCTATAAGCTGAATGGAATTGATATTGTTGCCAATGTCTATACCCCAGCCAATTATGACCCGAGTAAAAAATATCCTGCGGTGGTGGTGGCGCATCCGAATGGTGGTGTCAAGGAACAGGTGGCAGGCTTATATGCCCAGCGTCTGGCTGAACAGGGATATATCAGCATTACTGCCGATGCAGCCTATCAAGGTGGCAGTGGTGGGCAGCCCCGCAGCGTTGATAAACCTGCAAACCGTATTGAAGATGTGCATGGTATGGCTGATTTTATTACCCAATATGCTGGAGTGGACAACAACCGTCTAGGTTTACTTGGAATTTGTGGTGGCGGTGGCTATTCATTGGCTGCGGCAGAAACGGATAAACGTTTTAAAGTGGTAGCCACTCTAAGTATGTTTAATTCAGGACGGGTACGTCGTAACGGTTTTGCGGATTCACAACTGGATACCATTCAGCAGCGTTTAAAACAAGCCACGGATGCCCGTGCCCAAGAAGTTGGCGGCAAAGTTCTTTATGCTGGTGATGCCGATATGACCGATGAGCAAATTGCTGCATTGCCATTTGAGATGTACCGACAGGGATATGAATACTATTGGCGCACCCATGCCCATCCAAATTCAACCTTTAAATATACCATGAGCAGCTTGCTTGACCTGATGCGCTGGGATGCTACAGATCAAATTGAATTGATCAATCAGCCATTACTCATGATTGCAGGCAGCAAGGCAGACAGTCTTTACATGACCGAAGCTGCCTTTGCCAAAGCCACAGGCACAAAAGACAAAACCTTATTCAAGATTCCAAATGCCACCCATATTGAAACCTATTGGAAGCCTGAATATGTCGAACAGGCGATGGAGCAACTGACTGCATTTTATAACAAGCACCTGAAATAAAGATTGCTGGTCTGGATCAAAGGCAATGGTTTAATAAGTATCCTTGAATCATTGTCCTATTTTTAATAGGGATAATGGGAAATAAGATGAAACATCAGGTAAATGCATTATTGGTGATGGGTTCTCTATCAGGTATGGTTTGGGCTGAGGACAAAATGGGTCAGCAGATCACTCCAGCGAATCAGCATGAGCCTAGTCAGGCACCTAGAAGTAATTTTTCTGGCAAGGCAAATTTTGCCCGTTATCCAGTCATGCCCTCGCAAGGTGATGTTGCACCTGCCATTGTCAATTTTGAGGCAGGTACGGTCACCAACTGGCATACCCATCCACACGGTCAATACTTGATTGTGACAGAGGGTGAGGGGCGTACTCAGGAATGGGGCAAACCCATCCAGACCATTCATAAGGGTGATACGATCTGGTGTCCACCCAATGTCAAACACTGGCATGGCGCAAGTGAGTTTAGTGCGATGTCGCATATTGCCATTACCCCTGTGGCAACAGATGGCAAAAGCGTGACATGGCTGGAAAAAGTGGATTTAACAACAGAGCTAAAACCTGTACAAACACCTGCAAAGGCTGAAAAAGTACAGCTCAGCACCAAACAATTAAGCTTGGTTCCAATTGCTGCATTTACGGCAACAGGCGATCTGGAAAAACTAAAACCTGCTTTAATCAAGGGATTGGAGAATGATTTAACAGTGAATGAAATCAAGCAAGTATTTGCCCATCAATATGCCTATGCGGGTTTTCCCCGTGCCTTAAATGGCACATTGACCTTTAAAAGCCTGCTTGAGGAACGCCAAAAACAAGGTATCAAGGATATACAGGGCGCACTGCCAAGCACCTTACCAAGTGGTACTGACTACTATCAACTCGGTATAGAACAGTTGGCTGATCTCAACAAGACCTCAATTGAGGAAAGTTCAAAACCACTGTTTGAAAATTTCTCCCCCACGATGGACTATGCCTTAAAGGCACATTTGTTTGGCTATCTGTTTAGCCGAGATAACTTAGCACCTTTAGAGCGTGAAATTATTGTGGTGAGTACGCTTTCTGCATTAGGGGATGTTAATGCACAACTACGTTCACACTTGAGAATTACCCAAAATTTAGGCGTGAACTCTGCCCAGATTCAAAAAATCATGATCGCTTTACAACATGCTATTGGAAGCGAGCTGGCAGACAATGCCCAAAGTGTTTTAAAGCAACTACAATAATGGGGGACTAGATAAAAATGATGAATATAAACTCGCTATACGGCAAACTACTTTTGACAATCTGTATTACTGCGTCAATGTCAGCCTGTTCAGTCAATCCACATCAATCATCGGCTTTAAGTATTGCACAGCAAGGTAATTTTGCCGCAGGTGGTAAAGTCATTCGAAGTGCAGGACAGTTTGATGATAAACAACTATTTAATCCGCAAGGTCAAACCCTGCATGGTGACCATGCTTCGGTATTTTATCAAATCCCTGAATATGCTCGTTCGTATCCATTAGTATTTTTACATGGTGCAGGACAATCAGCAAAAACATGGGGAACCACACCTGATGGTCGTGAGGGCTTCCAGACACTTTTCCTGCGCCAACATTTCCCTGTTTATGTGGTAGATCAACCACGTCGCGGGCAGGCGGGACAGTCGACTGTGATGGCAGAAGTGCCGGCCACGACCAATGATCAGGCATGGTTCAATATGTTCCGTTTGGGGCAGTATCCCAACTTTTTTAAAGGGGTTCAATTTTCACAAGACCCAACTGCTTTAAACCAGTATTTTCGTCAAATGACACCGAATACAGGAGCGTATGATGAACAGGTGATTAGTGATGCGATGGTTGAAGTCCTGAAAAAATCAGGTGATGCGGTACTCATTACTCATTCACAGGGCGGTGGACCAGGCTGGTGGACGGCGATAAAATCAAATCAGGTGAAAGGCATCGTCGCTTATGAACCTGGCAGTGGTTTTGTCTTTCCTGAAAATGAACTACCTGAATCGATGCCAAGTGCAACGGGAACATTGTCACCAACCCCAG
>JBLZXS010000289.1:0-2246 GCA_050285325.1 Acinetobacter sp. | reverse complement strand
TGAAATGTTTTCACCCCCTGAAATGATCACATCTTTGGAACGGTCGGTAATTTTGGCATATCCATCGGGTTGGCAAACCGCAAGGTCACCGGTATGGAACCATCCACCCGCGAAGGCTTCGGTAGTTGCTTCAGGATTTTTTAAATAACCTTTCATCACGATGTTGCCACGGAACATAATTTCTCCCATGGTCTGACCATCATGCGGCACTTCCTGCATGGTTTCAGGATCAAGGACTTTCATGCCGTCTTGTAATGGGTAAGGAACGCCTTGACGTGAATGCAGCTGTGCCTGTTCCTGAATAGACAGGTCGCTCCAACCAGCCTGTGAAGCACAGAGTGCAGAAGGGCCATAGGTTTCAGTCAAGCCGTAAACATGAGTTACGTTAATGCCGATATTACGCATACCTTCGATAATCGCAGCTGGCGGTGCAGCACCCGCCACCATGACTTCGACACGGTGATCGATCTTGGTCTTTTTCTCTTCAGGGGTATTGATCAGCATCGACAGAACAATCGGTGCGCCACAGAAATAATCCACTTTATGTTCAGCAATCAGTTTAAAGATCAGTTCAGCATCGACTTTACGTAAGCAAACGTTGGTTCCGCCGTTGGCCGCCATGGTCCAGGCAAAGCACCAGCCATTACAGTGGAACAGGGGCAGTGTCCATAAATAGGTCGCGCGAGGCATCATGCCACAAGCAATGATATTACTGGCGGCGTTAATGTAGGCACCGCGGTGATGATAAACCACGCCTTTCGGATTACCGGTGGTACCAGAGGTATAACTTAAGCTGATGGCATCCCATTCATCTTGGGGTAAATGCCATTCAAAATTTGCATCACCTTGGGCAATCCAGTCTTCATATTCAACTTGACCAATACGGTTGTCTTCACCTTCAAATTCTGCATCAGCCACGTCAATGATATAGATCTCTTGTGGAACCAAGGCAAGTGCTTCAGTTGCAAGCGCTGTAAATTCAGGATCCACCAAGAGCACTTTGCTTTCAGCATGCTCAAGCATGAAGGCCAAGGTCTTGGCATCCAGACGGGTATTTAAGGTGTTGAGTACCGCACCTGCCATCGGCACGGCAAAATGCGCTTCTATCATGGCAGGCACATTGGGCAGCAGTACCGAAACGGTATCATTTTTACCGATGCCTAATTTTTGGAGTTGGTTGGCAAACTGGCGGCAACGATTGTATTTTTCACGCCAGGTAATCCGACGCTTACCATGAATAATCGCATTCTGGTTGGGATAGATATAGGCTGCACGATCAAGATAGCGTAAAGGTGACAACGCTACAAAGTTTGCGGGGGTACGCGGTAATTCATCGTATGCGCTAACCATTTTAAAGCTCCAATCTATAATTGTTTTCATATCCTGTTGAAAAGATATGCACTTCTTCGAAATCTTGCATTTATGCTTTAGTCGAGTGCTTTTTTATAATTTTTAACATGTTGAATATTAATGAAATTATTTAATGACACTGAAGTATTTTGAACGCATGGGTTCCCATATTTGATTTTTTAGGTATTTTACTCTAATCGAGTGATTAAAATAATATTAGCCCAGGAATAATAATGAAAATACAACAGGCGGATGAAGTCTGGTGAAATTGGTCAGGAAGTCAGCATTGCTCCGCTGAAATTTTCCAGCCTAGACAGAGGGATGAATTACAAAAACTGGTGCAGTCACATGCACATATTCGTGCAGTCGGTGCAGGCCATTCGTTCAGTGCTTTGGTCAAGACAGATTCGGTACTGATTAATCTGGATCACTTTAAGGGTGTAGTTGATTTTAATGAAGATAAGACTCAATGCACAGTTCTGGCGGGAACACGTTTAGATGCATTAGGGGAATATCTTGCCCCGATCAATCAGGCATTATTTAATCAGGGTGATATTGATCAGCAAAGTTTAGCGGGAGCCATTTCTACCGGAACGCATGGCACCGGGATAGATTTACAGTGTCTAGCTGCCTTTGTGGAAGGTTTTGAATTACTGACAGCGGATGGAGAGCTGTTGCAATGTAATCGCCAGCAAAATACCGAGATATTTCAGGCTGGACGAGTGGCATTGGGCAGTTTAGGCATACTGACCAAAATTACCCTGCAAAACCGTCCAAGATATAAATTAAAAGAACAGATTCGGCTGTGTCCGATTCAGGATGTTTATGTACATATTGATCAATGGAAGCAGCAGCACCGACATATTGAGTTTTGGACATTTATTCACTCCGATCAG
>JBLZXS010000288.1:0-2482 GCA_050285325.1 Acinetobacter sp. | reverse complement strand
AGCAAGGCATAGTTACGCTCAGCCAGATGTTTTACATTGGCAGAATAGCCCACCAAGGTGCGTACTGGCGTGTCAAACTTGGCATTGCGTAATACCTGCGACAAACTTTCATCATCTGCCAGAATACGTTTCAACAAGGCCTCGACATCATAATCAGCGCTGCCATCAAAGCCATAGTGTTCAAAGAAGTCCTGCTCTGCCACCACACCAAAAGATGAACGGCCATCGGCAAATGGAATCAGCCAGTACCAGGCGCGATGATCTTTGGCATGTACCGTAATCAGGATTTTTTCGCGATCAAAATCGGGGTCATCCAAAATGCCGTCTTCAATATGGGTAAACACGGCACGACGTACCGGAAAATTGGATGGACTTTCCAAGTCTAAGAACTTTGGCAAGATCCGGCCAAAACCGCTGGCATCGAGTAAAAATTTAGCCTGAATCTGATACACATTTTCCTGCTCGTCTCTTACAGTTAGTACCGGATGTTCTGACGCAACATCAACATCAATCACTTCATGACCAAAGCGGATTTCTGCGCCGTATTTTTCCGCCTGCTGTGCCAGTAAATGGTCAAAGTTGGCACGGCGCACTTGCCAAGTCGTGCCCGGACCATCGGTAAATTTTCGGGTAAAGTCATAAAAACTGCGCTGCTTGCCCCTTAAAAATGCCGCGCCGTTTTTAAACTGAAATGCAAACTCGCCTACATGCTCACGTACCGTATCCAGTAGCCCGGCTTCTTCCAGAAAAACCATGCATTGCGGTAATAATGATTCACCAATTGAAAATCGCGGGAAATACTGTTTTTCAATCAGGGTCACCTGATAGCCCTTCTGGCGCAGCAATGCTGCTGCCGAACTGCCCGATGGCCCCGCGCCGATAATCAATACATCTGTGTGTTGCATGGTGCTCATTGCACTGTACCTTATAGTTTCTCAGCTCTTTGGCTGATATTGTTGAAGCACCACATGTTTGGCATCGGAAGATGTAAACAAGGTTGCGTAAATAAATGAAAAAATAACCCCAAGTAATACCGTCAAACCAAAGCAGTGAATGGCATAAGTCTGGCTAAAGGATAATAACCCGAAACCTAATAAAGTTGACATCATACAAAGGAATAGCGCCATGCCCACCACTTGTGGATGATCATGTCCGTGGCGGTAGAAAATGGCATAGTCCACCCCAATCCCGATAATCAGGAAGGTGCCCATGATGCTGAACAGATTGATTTCCACCCCCAGCCAGGCCTGAATCGCAAAGGTGGTCATTAAGGCCAGACTCACCGGGAGTACCAAAGGCAAAATCGACTTGATGCCATAAATGATGCCCAGACCAATCATCAAGCAGAATAAGGCTGAAACCAGTAACCATTGCGCCTGAATACGATGCTGCTGGAACAGTTCAGACATCTGATCGACTGGACGCAGTAATTGCACTTCCGGGCTATTCAGTTGCTCTAAAGCCTTCACATCATGCACATTTTGCAGCAGCACCAGTCGCTCGGTAGGACTCATTTGTAAAAATGCCAAGGGATGCTGCTTCATTTCAGCAGGACTGAGTAATGGCTGTTCGGAAAGTTTTTTCTGCCAAGCCAAGACCTGTGTCGGATTCAGTTGCATCGCCGCGGCATAATCCTGTAAAGCACTGGCTGGTATGCCCTGCAATAATTCAATATTATGCTGCTGCTGTGCAAGTGATGGCGACCATTGTCCTAAAGCCTGAAAAGTATCCAAGGCCTTCTTACTTTGCAACAGTTGCAGTTTTTGCAGCAATTGCTGTTCATTTTGTTCAAGCTCTGCCGCCGTGTTGCCATGCACCACAAAATATTCGCTACTTTGTTGCTGCATAAAACGTTCACGGACGTATTGATCTTCCTGCTTCAGCTTCTGATCCATACTTTGTAAATTGTGTACATCATCATTGCTTTGCAGCCACATTAAACTGCTGCCGGTGACTACAGCAATCACTGCAATTAAGCCATAACGCAGACCTTTTTTGCTCTGGATGACCGCACGCGCTTTACCAATAAAACTGAGGGTTCGAATTGCAGGTTCCGCATTTAATGCCGGTAATCGTGGCAGCAATAAAACACTGGTGACCCATGCGGCAGCAAGACCGACCATGGAGAATACCGCAATCTGCTTAAAGCCCGGAAATGGGGTAAAGCTCAAGAAAATATACGCAACCAGAGTGGTCATTAAGCCCATAAACAGACTCGGCAACAGCGGTTTGAGTACCGCAAAACCGTTGATCTGTCGATGCTGCGATTGCATCGCCATAAAGTAAAAAGAGAAATCGACGCAGACCCCGACCAGACTGGCACCAAACACCAAGGTCATCAGGTGAATTTCACCAAAGACACAATGGGTGATTGCAAAGGCCACCAGACATCCGGTTCCCACGGCAATCATTTCAGTTAACATTGGGCGAACCGAGCGGAAACCGAACAGCACTAAAAGGAAAATCCCCAAGGTCGAACCCA
>JBLZXS010000287.1:0-6388 GCA_050285325.1 Acinetobacter sp. | reverse complement strand
TTCTACCCTGCACAGCTAAATTAAAATATTCCTTTGCTAATATTCCTCCTCCTTTCACTCCAACAATAAAAATATTCTCCTGCTGAACATTTTTAAAAAAATTTTGCTCAAAAAAAGAAAGGATTCTATGGCTATTTCTCTCCTCAATACTGACAACATAAATACCAAACACAGTAAATCTTTCCTAAATGTAAGTTTGCTTTAATATATCCGCTATTTGATTAGCAGCATAACCATTTCCATAAGGATTACTTGCTTCTGACATAGAACGGTAAAGTTCTTCATCATCTAACAAAGTCTGCACATTAGAAATAATACTATTTTGATCAGTACCGACTAGTTTCACTGTTCCAGCTGATACCGCTTCTGGTCGTTCTGTTGTATCCCTCATCACTAGTACTGGAATACCTAAACTTGGTGCTTCTTCTTGAATACCGCCTGAGTCTGTCAAAATAATATAACTATGCTTCATTAAATTAACAAATTCTAAATAAGATTGTGGAGGTATTAAGGCAATGTTTTTGACATTAGATAAATAACTATTTACAACATTTTTAACATTTGGATTTAAATGGACAGGATAGATAAATTTAACTGCAGGATTTGTTTCTGCCAGTTGCTTTAATGCTAAACAAATGTTTTTAAAGCCATCACCAAAATTTTCACGGCGATGGCCCGTTATTAATATGATTTTTTCATTCGAATTCAGCTCCAAAATCAATTCTTCAGAACGTTTTGGTAAGGGTAAATCATTTTGATTTGCAACACTTAATAAAGCATCGATTACAGTATTACCAGTAATAAATATATCTTCTTGCTTTAACCCTTCACTGATCAAACTTTGACTTGAAATAGTGGTAGGAGCAAAATGTAAACGTGCAATTCGTGATATTAGCTGGCGATTTCCCTCTTCTGGCCAAGGTGACTTCAAATTGTAAGTCCGCAACCCCGCTTCCACATGTCCGATATCGATCTGATTATAAAAAGCTGATTGTGCTACCACAAAAGCTGTTAAGGTATCACCATGGACTAGTACAATATCGGGACGAAATTCCTGAAATACATTATCCATTTTACCTAAGATGCGTGCAGATAGCTGACTTAACGTTTGATTAGGTTTCATGATATCCAAATCAAAATCTGGATGAATATCAAATACGTTTAATACCTGATCAAGCATTTCACGATGCTGTGCAGTTACTAAAACTTTTGCATTAAATGAAATGTCTGCTTGCAATACTTTAACAACTGGTGCCATTTTGATTGCTTCAGGTCGTGTACCAAAAGCAACTAATACATTAATTTTACGCATATAAATTCTACAAAATTTGCTTATAGTAAGTTTCTGTTTGCTTCGCAATAACAGTCCAATCAAATTTAGACTTTGCACGCTCCGAACTTGCTCTGCTAAGCTGAATATATTTTTGGTTATCAAATGATAATACTTCATCCATTTTTAATGCTAAAGCAGCTGCATCATGAGACGGCACCAAGAAGCCGGTAACTCCATCTTCTACAAGATATGGTATGCCACCCACATTTGTACCAATCAATGGCAGTCCGGAAGCCATAGATTCAAGCCCGGTAATACTTGTTGCTTCATAAAACGATGGCAAAACAGAATAATCTGCCTGTTTATATAAAGCTGGCATATCCGAATTTTTGACAGCCCCGATAAATTTAACTTTACTGTCTATATTAGCTTTCTTGAATATTTCCTGCATGGCTTGCTGTTCACTGCCTACACCAGCGATCAGCACCTTAAAGTTTGAACTTTGTATTTTAGTAAGTGCTTCAGCAAACACTACAACACCATTTTTTTCGACCAAGCGTCTTGCTAGAATAAAAGTTTTTTCTTTGCTGATATTCTTCAATTCTTTTGCTGAAAACTTATTTGTATCTACACCATTCGAAACAAAATATACAGGCCCAGTGTAGCCAATTTTTACTGTAGCATCACATAACTCATAACTTGGTGCTAACACTAGAGAAACATGTTTTAAACGTGATTTTAATCGACCTTGTAAAATTGAAGGCTTTTCTAACCTTTTTAAGAAACCCGAAGTATGATTTGTAAATACAACAGGAATATTTAAGCCTTTAGTTGCTTCTAAAGGCCGCATTCCATGCACATGAATTAAATCTATTGAATTATTTTTCAGGAATTTCTTTAAATATTTAGCCATTCCCCAAGTATAAAAAGGCTTTTGCCAAAGAATTTTCGCACGATGTACGTAAATTCCATCCATCACTTCAACAGGTTCACTCCCGTGAACCAAAGATGTCAAAACATGAACCTCATGCCCAAGCTTTACCATCGCTTTTGCTAATTCATGTGCATGAGAAGCAACCCCACCTAATGTTGGTGGAAAGTCTGTAGAAATAAAGCAAATTTTCAACTTTATATGACTCAATCTTGTGAACTACGCTTATTGTAGCTTTTTTTTTCAAATAATTTTGCTTCTTTTAAAAAAGCATAAAAGGCATTAATCATACTTCCAACAAAACCGCGCCAGCCGTTCATAAAATTTCTACGAAAAAAGTATGATTTGATAAACATTAATGGCATTACACTAATTAATTTAATAATGCTGGGTGATTTTCCTTTTATAAACTTTTCTTGAGCTTTCAATTCAGAATACTGATTATTTTTTTCCACTTTGACAAAGATACTGGATTCACCGTAGTGATAAATATCGCCTTGCGCACGAACACTCTGTCCATCCACAATCACATTTTCATGGACCTTATTTTCCAGATCATAATGTCCTTTGCTTTTGCGAAAAAAGCGCACCTTGGCATGCTTTTTCGTGTGCTTGCTGTTCGGCACGCCCAAGAAGACATCATTAATGGGTGTGATTAAGGCATCAATCTGATTGGCCTGAATGGTCTGTTCAATTTCATTTTTCAACTCGGGAGACAATACTTCATCGCCATCCAGATTTAGCACCCAATCATGTTGACACTGTGCCAGAGCCAGACTTTTTTGTGCTGCATAACCTTGCCAGTCTTGGTGGCTAATACGGGTGTTGGCAAAGGACTGGGCAATCGCGTAAGTGTTATCCGTGCTGCCCGAATCTAAAATAATCACTTCCGCAAAATCAGCAACACTGTTTAAAGTATCTTCCAACCATGCACCACAGTTCAAAGTGACGATATAAACACTACATGGGATACTCATAATTTATAACGTCCTTTGGCTAAGGCAATACGCATTTGTAAGGCATTCATGGCCCCGTGTGTGCTGACACGAGGAATATTAAACTGATTTTCAGCTGTATAGGCTTCGATTTTTTTGCGGGTAGATACGGCATTTTTAAAGCCGATTTCTTTCGCCATTTGCTGATGCTTTTCATTAAAACGGCCAAAGGGATAAGCAAAACTTGGACAGCACCCCACCAGCTTTTCTACATCCTGTTTGGAGGCCTGCATTTCTACAAAAGCTTGTTCATCGGACAGTTTCAGTAAATTGACGTGATGCTGTGTATGCGCACCAAACTCGATAATGCCCGAATCAGACATTTCTCGAATCTGTTCAGGGCTGAGCTTTTCAATGCCTTCGATTTGTGTTGCAAGAAAAATGGTCGCTTTGGCATAGTATTTTTTCAGCAAGGGATAAGCATACTGATAATTATCTAAAAAACCATCATCAAAGGATAATGCCACGATATTTTTTCGCCCCTGAAACTGGTCCAGTTCCGAAACAAAACAGAATATAAACTGCTTTTTGCTCAGATATTGTAACAATTGCTCAAATTTTGCAGGGGGCATATTCATCCCTGAAGCTTGTGCATGTGGCGTAACTTGGTGCAGCATGACTATTCTTGGCAAATTGGCACTACGAAATGGCAACCAAAAGGTAAAATTTCCCAATAGATATAATACTGCCGCAAAGACGACTAAACCTAATACCACATACAGGAACCACATTATGCATATACCTCATGTGACCATTCATAGGCTTCCGAAAAAGGCTGATCAAAAGTAAGTTCAAGCATAAATTTAGTAATCCGGGCACTATTATAAGATTGTTGTGTTTTTTCCCAACCTTTTTTGGCAATTTGTCTGGCTTCATCTAAATTTTGTTCGTAATAATTATATTTTTCAACTAAATCATGCTCATTTTTAAAGTAGACTACTTCATCTGATTGATATAGTTTTTGAAATCCTGGAACTTCTGGAGAAAACGTGAGTAAGCCATTCCCTGTTAATTGAACAATTCTATCCGAAGAATATAATTCAATATCATTTCGTCTAGATAAATTCAATCCACAACGTGCACTAGCAAGAATATCAATATAATGATGTCCATATACTGTATTAGTATCAAAAGCCCCAAAATATGAAAATTTTTCACCTAATTTATGAATTAACTCTTTTAAAAATTGCTCTCGTGTAAGGTCTTTATACACAGTTCCAAAGAAAACTAAACCTCTTTCATACGTTGTTTTATCAAACTGAGTTAAAGACTCTACAGACTTTATTGTAATATTTGGAATATAGGAAACTTTATTAGAAGGAAGTTTAAACTGTTTTAATAACTCCCCACCAGTAGTACAAAACAGCGTATCAACATAAGGAACTATAGATTTAATAAAATTTACTTTTGATGCCTCACATAACCAATCTACAAACCAAAAAGCGATTTTAATTTGAGGGTGTTTCTTTCGTATTTGGGCAAGTGTATCGGGAGCAAGTAAATCACTGTGTCCAATGAGAATAAGTTCTGGCTGTAGATTATCTACAATTTCTAAAATCTCTTTGTTTGCAACCCTCACCCCTAATTTTTTAGTTTTAAAAATTGTCCCCAATCTTGCCATATCTCGAAAACTGTAGTCATAAACAAAGTGACCATTTTCAATAAGTCCAGCGGATATTTTACGATCAATCGAGTAATAACGCTGCCCATGTTTGTTAAATGCAAAATTAGAGATATGTAAAATTTTCATGAAAAAACAACTCTATGTTTTCAATAATATATCAGCAACTCGCGTTGCTTCATTCAGTTTAAAATTCAATAAATTGTGATATGGTTTATCGGACAATGTTGTCGATAAAAGCTGATCTAACAAAGTGGTAATTCTATCAGATTTCAAACGGTCTATTGCAATAACCCCAACCCGACATCCCGCTGTTAATGCTTCAAAAATCATCGAAACACTATCTTCAGTCACCCAAACCGCTTCTGCCTTTTGCATTTCTTCAAAAATCCAGCCTTGCGGTGTCTGCTCAACCGGAAATATTTTTAGCCTTGATACAAATGATTTTTCATTCAAATGATCTAAAAATTCTTTCGGGGTGCGTCGTGAAGTGGTCAGAATAATCTCAGAGTGAGGCTGCAAATCAACTATTTGCTGAATTGCATTTAAAACTTTTTCTTCATTCCACTGATGGCGTTTGGAAGAACCCCCTAAAGCAAACAAGATCCGATTTGCTTGATGACGCTGCTCATTAACAATCGGATTTAGCGCACCTTTAGTCACAATGATCCGCTCTGATGCTGCTACACCATCATGTTCAGGGATAATGGCATAATCAAACCACGAAAATGGAAAATTCGGTTTCATTAAAATTACGGTTTTCGCCCGAGGATATACTTGCCCCAGCATTAAAACCCGAGATTGCGTATGACTGCCTACACCAAAAATATAGTCGGGTTGTTGCTTGAGTACCGCTGTATTCTTTTTAAAAATGGCTGAAAATATGCTAAAAATTGGTAATTGATCTATTGATATTTCCTCAAAGGTGACTTCCTCAGCACTTTGCCTTTGCATCGCTTTATATAAGCCGACTGCTTGTGAGCGATGCCCAGCTTTACCATCACTGACATAGACAATATGCATAAAACATGTCCTTAAAAGAAAATAATTCAAATCTTAATCAATAAAAAAGGCGAAAACTCAGTTTTCGCCTTTTGATCTTACCTGATCAACTTATTTTACGTAAGTTAACCAGTGTGCATATTTAGGATCTTTGCCCTGAACTGCATCAAAGAATGCTTTCTGGATTTTTGTCGTGATTGGTCCACGTGAACCACAACCAATTTCGCGATCATCATATTCACGAATTGGGGTTACTTCGGCAGCCGTGCCAGTAAAGAAGGCTTCATCACCAATGTAAAATTCATCACGGGTAATACGGCGTTCAACTACTTCATAACCCAAGTCTTTGGCAATGGTAATAATAGTTTGACGGGTAATACCGTCCAATGCACCGCCCGCAATATCTGGGGTATGAAGCACGCCATCTTTAACCAGGAATACGTTTTCACCTGAACCCTGACATACATAGCCTTGTGGGTCCATTAACATTGCTTCATCGTAACCAGAATGTGCAACTTCTTGGTGAGCAAGAATTGACAACGTATAGTTACCCGATGCTTTTGCTT
>JBLZXS010000286.1:0-2551 GCA_050285325.1 Acinetobacter sp. | reverse complement strand
ATTTACACTTCTGATTATGAGGTGGCACAAGTGGCAATGTATCTGCTGTTATTCGCAATCGCCTATCAGTTGATGGATGCCTGGCAAGTCAGTGCGGCAGGTTGCCTACGTGGTATGCAAGACACCAAAGGTCCAATGTGGATTACCATGATTGCGTATTGGGTGATTGCTTTCCCGGTGGGAATTTACTTAGCACGTTTTACCGAAATGAAAGCAGCCGGAGTTTGGGTCGGCTTGATTGTCGGTTTAACCGTCGCCTGCATACTATTGCTGTCCCGTTTATATATGATGAATAAACGGCTAAAAATGGCTTAAATAGCCGGACCTCCTCCTATTTCTCATGAAAAATGGAGGAGGTCAATAATTTAATCAATAACAACTAATCATCAGTACATCATTGCCTTAGGTTAAAACCTATCCTGCCCATTTTTATAATTTAGTAATACAAATACAGCTTTTTAACAATTTAAAGTAGGCAATATCAAGTTTAACGCCTATGATCATTTAAACCCATCTCTGATGCTCTTGAGGAATCTCGCATGGCAAAAACGGCTAGCACACCGGGTCGTCGCTTTATGAAACTTGCCAGCATGACCGCAAGTATCGCAACTAAAACTGTCTCAAATTCAATCAAAAATTTTAATGCCGATGAAGAACAAAAAAATGCCTCTCGCAGTAAACTTTTTCAAGATATAGGGCTACAAATTGCGGATACCTTGGGGGAAATGAAGGGTGCGGTCATGAAGGTGGGGCAAATTGCGTCACAATATAAAGATATCTTTCCACCTGAAGTCGCACGCGCCATTAGCAAGTTACAGCGCCAAGCGCCTGCGATGCCTTTTGCTGAAATTAAGGCACAAGTCGAAAAAGAACTGGGCAAGCCACTCAATCAAATCTTTAAACACTTCGATGAGCAGCCTTTTGCCGCGGCCTCGATTGGTCAGGTGCATAAAGCCCTTCTGCCGAATGGACAGCAAGTGGTGGTTAAAGTGCAATATCCGGGAGTGGATGAAGCCTGCGAAAGTGACCTGAAACAAGTCCGTTTAGCTTTACGCTTAATGGGCGTGCTTAAAGTTGACCGTAAATTGCAGGATCGACTGTTCAAGGAGATTCAGGAAAGTCTGGATAATGAACTAAATTATGAGATTGAAGCGCAAAACCTCGAAGTGGCGTATACCTTCCATAAAGCTTTAGACAATAAAATTATTATTCCGCAAGTGTATAAAGATTATTCTTCACGGCATATTTTAACCTTGAGCCTAGAGCAAGGTGAAAGTATTGAAACTGCGAGTACCTGGTCTCTAGACACTCGAAATGAGCTGGGTCGCCGTTTATTCCGTGCGATTGGGCAAGAGATTTTCTATTTAAAACGTTTTCATTGTGACCCGCATCCGGGCAACTTTGCTTTCCGTGAAGATGGTACGGTGGTTATTTACGATTACGGCGGTGTAAAAACATTATCCAGTGAAACGGTACAGCACTTTAAGCATTTGATTCAGTCTGCCCGTGAAGGCAATATTACCGAGATGGAAAAACAGCTAGATGCCCTGCATGCCATTTCCGAACAAGGCAAATTTCCGGCTGAACTGTATAAGCAATGGTTAGAAATACTGATGCGTCCCCTCACCACCCGGTACGATTTTGAAGAAAATTCAGCACATCATGATGGCATGGAGTTGCTTAAACCTTCATTGAAGTATTGGGATGTATTCAAGCCTTCACCAGAAACTTTGATGGTGAATCGTACCGTGTCTGGACATTACTGGAACATGATTCATTTAAAAATGAATGACAATCTTAATGACTTGTTTGATGAACTGGTGCCACCGCGTCAGTAAGCCCTTTCTAAAACCCAAATACAGGTTCTGATTTGGGTTTTATTTGCCAAATTTATTGTTATATTATAACATAACAATATTAACAGTAATTTTGGAATTTATCTCATGCGCGCTAATATCCATCCAGAATATCGTGAAGTCCTGTTCCATGACACCAATGCAGATGCCTATTTCATTATTGGGAGTACCTTGCAAACCTCACAAACCAAGAGTTACCAAGGTCAGGACTATCCTTATGTGACTTTGGACATCTCCAGTGCATCGCATCCGTTTTATACCGGTGAGCAACGTCAAACCAGTAATGAAGGTCGTGTGGCAAGTTTCAATAAGCGTTTTGCACGTTTCAAACGCTAACAGTAACTTCATATTATTTTAAGATTTCAACGTTAGTCTTAAAACTTGAAAAGCCCAAGCACTCTCCTCCAGCTTGGGCTTCTTTTTGTCTTCTCTTTAAAATTTATGTTCTATCTGGTTTGTAATAACCATTGAAACAGATAAAAACCCAGTGCTAAAACCAGAACTCCGGCGATCACACTGGAAATAACATAAGCTAAAGCCAGTGTGGTCTGACCATGCTTGAGCAGCTGAAAGGTTTCCAGACCAAAACTGGAAAATGTGGTAAAGCCACCTAAAATCCCGACCATCAAAAACAGCCGTGCTTCATTTTGCAAGCTGGGAAATTTTTGACTATAAGCAAAGAATATTCCTGCAAG
>JBLZXS010000285.1:0-17134 GCA_050285325.1 Acinetobacter sp. | reverse complement strand
TATTTGCGGCTTGCTGCATTAGTCGCCAAGCGTTGATATCACGAGGATTCTTATTACTAAAGCGCTGGATCAGGTTCAAGGCCTGTGCAGGCTGTTTTTGACGAATCAATACTTCTGCGAGCTTAAAAGCCAAAGCCCGATTTTCAGGCATTATTCGCGCGGCAGACTGAATCGCTTTATACGCTTCATCTGTTTTATTTTGCCCTAAATAAATATCGGTTTGGATTAATACCAATAGATTGTTCAAGCGCTGCTGAGCCTTCGCCTGATCTAAAACTTGCTGTGCTAAAACATAGTCACCCTGTTTGAGATAAAAAGCAGATAAAGCCAACTGCCCTGAAAAACTTTTACGATTGGCTAAAATCTGTAATTGTTGTTCGGTGGCCTGATTAGAAATAACCATACTGTACAATTTCAGTATTTCAAAATCTTCATCGCGCAAATTCGATTTAACTCGAGGCAACTGATTCGCCCGTAATCGCGCCTCACTCATCCGCTCAGTACTGAGTGGATGGGTTAACCAAAAGTCGGGTAGAAAGCTGACTTTACTGGTTGCTCGGTGCATCACTTCAAAAAAGTCAGCCATACTTTGCGGGTTATAGCCCGCTGTATACATATATTGCATCCCGATACGGTCTGCTTCTCGCTCTTGGTTACGGCTGTAGTTGAGCTGCTTGTCCAGTAACGCCGCTTGAGAACCGAGCATCACTGCTGTACCAACATCACCATCTGCTTGCGAAGCAACCAAAGCACCCACCAAAAGCCCCGCCAAAGTCAGTAAACCCTGCCCTTTAAACGCTTCTTGAGAGCGACTGTAATGACGTTGTGACACATGTGCCACTTCATGTGCCATTACTCCCGCCACTTCATCCATATTGCGGGCAGAAGTAATTAAACCCGTGTTTATGGCAAACAGCCCGCCAGGAACGGCAAAAGCATTAATTTGTGGATCATTAATAACGACCAGGCCAATAGGCTGCCCAAGTTGGGTTTGACTTAAAATATGGGAAAATATATTAACTAACTGATCTTCTAACCAAGGATTTTGCATGACGGGCATTTGCTTCTGAACTTCGCGAAACACTTTCTCGCCAATCATTTTTTCTTTTTGCTGGTCAATTAAACCGACTCCGCTGCCGATTTCCGGAACATTAAACTGTGGCGTTGAATTCAGATTAGCACTGTGCGTCGACCCCATAGTTGAGATCAAGCCAATAGCGCAAGCCAATAAAAACCGTTTCAATGCTATATTCTCAAACTGCTTTTTTTCGATTTATCCGACTATAACATTGAAAATTGGAGTGATTTGCAATGAAGTGTTATCAATTTTTAAGAAAATGAAGCATTCACCACATAAGGTGGGGTTCGCCCTTCCAGTGCATCAACCAAATTACGATACGCCAGTTCAGCCATTTTTTTGCGTGTTTCTGCAGTTGCAGACCCAACATGTGGCAAAGTTACAACATTATCTAAATTAAACAGCTCTGATTCTTGTAAAGGCTCTTTTGCATAGACATCTAACCCGGCAGCAAAAATTTTACCTGCTTTTAAGGTTTCAATTAAGGCCTGTTCATCTACAACTGAACCACGGGCAATATTCACAAACACCGCATGCGACTGCATCTGATCAAACTCGTGCTGACTGATCAATGCTTGAGATTCTGTATTTAAATCCACAGCGACCACAACAAAATCTGACTGTTGTAACAACTCGTCCAAGCCACAATATCGTGCATTTAAAGGCTGCGCCAATTCCAATTTTTCACGGCGGTTATGATAAAGAATATTCATGTTAAAACCATGGAAGCCACGACGCGCAACCGCTGCCCCAATATTCCCGAGACCGATAATACCGAGGGTTTTACCAAATATATCTTGTCCGAATTGTGTTTCACCTACGGTACGTTTCCATTGTCCTTGCTTGGTCCATCGATCCAAATCAGGCACTTTACGTGCAGCACTCATCAACAAGGTAAATGCCAAATCGGCTGTGGTTTCTGTCAGTACATGCGGTGTATTCGATAGCCATATTTTGTTTTGATTTAAATAGCTTAAATCGTAGTTGTCATAACCCACGCTCACACTGGAAATAATTTTAAGTTGTTGTGCCGTTTCCAAATTACCTGCATTCAGTAGGCGCCCTGCGCCTATCATACCATCTGCATCTTTAACCTGTTCGCGGATCTGCTCATTCACATCACCCAGTTTTGGATTAATGACTGCAACCTGATATTGAGCTTGTAATCTTTGAAGGATGTCTTGATCTAATTGGCTAAAAACAACAACTTTCTTGTTCATGTATTATCCGTGTTTAAGTGACTTTTTTGCATAAATTGCCATAAGCGTTTTTTTAATAAGGGCTGATCTAACATCTCTTGCAAGCCCGCTAAATGTATACTTTTTGAGTGATTAAAATAAGGGAATTGCCCTAAGAAAATAATATTTTTATCCGCACTAATGACATCGATAAAGCCCTGTACATAGCTTTCTGCACCGCGACCATCCTGAAAATTAATTAAAGGAAATGGCCACTGCAATTCATGATATTCAGCTTGAACTGCCTGCTGAATATTATTCCACAGTTGTTGCTGTTCAATGCTCAGTTCCGTCGCATCCATCACAATGACACAATGCGGCAAACTGAAAGCTTGTAATTGAAAAGTTGCGATATGTAGCGCTGGACGTTCAATAACCGGAGCGACAACTTCAACCTGAACTTCTTCTACAGCAACGGTGGGCGTTGGCAACTGTTCTGGTCGAATAAGCGTTTTGAGCTGTTCAGTCTTAGGCTCAGGTTGTATTGGCGATTGAACTTTGGCAACTACTATTTCAGTCAGATATTCAGGTGCAGCCTGATCTCGCCATATGGATGAAGATGGCATATTTTGACACGCAGCGCCCTTAGGAACCCATATATCGATCCCTAATGTTGCCAGTATGTCACGCTGATGCCCTATCATCTTTTTTCATCACCCATTTAATACTTGGTATTCTAACGAGATTAGTTATCTTTTGCTGATCTTTTATTAAAGATTAGTTTAATCATCACTCATCTCTAATTTTATTATCGGTGGTTTATACAATCATCAAACTATTTTTTTTCTGCATTTGTTCAACAATTTCATCCGTTTCAAAGCCAAAACGCCAATACAGCAATTGCAGTACATCCAGCTCATCTTGAGTAATAATACGGTCACTCCACAAACACAGCTCTGCAATCCCTAAAATACTTAAGCGATCACGCAGTAATAAACCTGCAATGTCATTTAAGATTTCTGCCAAATCAATCGGCTCATCTGAAATTTCGGTATACATTTCCAATTCTTTTGTGGTCAAAACCCGCTTGAGAATTTTTTCACGAACATCCAGTTGATTCAGGCTGTTAATTTGCTGCACATGTAACAGGGCATCAATCAAGCGTACGATATGCGGTTTTACTTCTTCCATTGAAGTGGGGGTATGCATTGGAAGCAGATTCAATTCAAATTTCACATATTCAAGCAATAAGGCATCCAACAGACCGATCTCGCCATCCTCTTGAATAATCCGTGCCAGTTTCATTAAAAATTGCCGTGCAATGGTTGCAGGCATGGTTCCAATATTCTGACAGGCTTCATAAAATATCGAGATATGTACCCGACCATCCAGATTAAGCAATGAATCCACAATTGCCCGACTCACCTCTGCTTCTGCAGGAATAAATTCACGATACTGTCGAATCATTAAAATCGACACCATTACCTCTCGTGAACCGGTGGCTGTCTGCAATGCCCGCTGGATTAATTCAGGGCGTCGCATATTATTGCGGATTTCAGGGTTTAGAGGCTTTATCGCATCATTAATTGCAAAACTAATCGGTGATAAACGTAACAGCGGAAGCGGTTGTGGTGAACTCCATGGTGAATATATTTCACTATTCACTTCATCTAGTGACCGGAACAAACTAAACAGCGGTTGATTACGTAATTTTTTTAAATTTTCAAGCTGTAAATCCTGTACCAAACCCGGGTTCAACTCATAAATCCGTTGCTCAATACTTGGATGGATATTCATCCAGTTTTGCGGGCTCAAAGAATTCGCAAAACACATATGTGCAATGGATTCTGCATATTCACTGTGAATTTGAGAACCTGAATGATGCACATAAATTCTGAGTAAAGTTTGCACATTGGCATCATTTTGAATTAAGCGCTTGGTTTTTTGATCATTTTTAAATGTACGCCCACCCAGTGAAATATATTTAATAAATCGGGTAATCAATACACCCAGGCTTCCAATCAACCAAATCACACCACCCATAGCCACAAAAAAAGTCGCAAATTTATGTGTATGGGCCTGACCGTGCTTGGTAAACCCCAGTTTGGCAATTTTACTGCCCCACTGGCTAAAAGTGGTCAAACTACTGTAGAGAATTTTTAGGCGGGTATTTTCAGCCGTTTCACCCGATAAAATTTTATTAAACTCATGACTGAGCAAGCCATACAGTTCTAATTCATCCAGA
Organism: Acinetobacter sp.; assembly: GCA_050285325.1. Lineage (GTDB taxonomy): Bacteria > Pseudomonadota > Gammaproteobacteria > Pseudomonadales > Moraxellaceae > Acinetobacter. The sequence continues at coordinate 12,633 of JBLZXS010000285.1, read as the reverse complement.
TTCTGTAAAGCGCCCCAAGTCAGAATAATCACAATATCGCGCGGATAAAATCCGGCAGTCAGGGCATTTACTCCTACTTCATCAGGAAGAACATAGACTGCAGGAGTATCAATTAAAAAGGTCTCGGCCAATTGCTCGGTGATTCTTAATGCCACGCTTTCTTCAGGAATACTTTCAATGAGACTTAAACGACGGGCTCCCAACTGTTTGGCCAGTGAGTGTCCACCTGAACGAAAGACATAGAATTCATACAACACAGAAATCGTCATCAGGCTCAGTAAGAGCCCAATGAGATAAGGGCTTAATACATGCCAGAAGATGGATTGAGTTTGATCAAAATAAAAAACATTCAACCCCATAATGGTATTTAAAATAAAAAGTGTAAGTACGACCGCAAGCATGCAGACACTTGCAGACCAAAGCATATTTTTGTTTTTAATAAAAGAATAACCCGCACTCTTCAATGTGAAGATCCTTTACTGCATTGTATTTATTCACCCATCATAAATTAAAAAAGCGGGAAATTCCCGCTTTTCATAGAATTAAGAAGAATTTTATTCTTCTTTCACTCCAGTCAGATCAACCGATGCAGCATCAATATTGACATCAATGTAGCCACCCACTGCTTTTTTTGCAGAGTCGTTACGTTTACGCTCAAGCTCATCCAGATAAGCTTCATCAATACCGCCAGCTACATAAACACCATCAAAAACCGAACAGTCAAATTCTTGCAGGTCAGGTACTTTGCTGGTACGTACTGCACCTTTTAAATCTTCCAGATCCTGGAAAATCAAACGGTCAGCACCAATAATCTCACGGATTTCCTCAACGCTGCGTCCAGAAGCAATCAGCTCATCTTTCGCAGGCATATCAATTCCGTACACGTTTGGATATTTCACCATCGGTGCAGCTGAAGCAAAGAATACTTTCTTGGCACCAGCATCACGAGCCATCTGAATAATTTCGTTACAGGTGGTACCACGTACAATCGAATCATCCACCAGTAAAACGTTTTTGTCTTTAAACTCAAGCTCAACCGGGTTCAGTTTTTGACGGACTGATTTTTTACGCTGTTGCTGACCTGGCATAATGAAGGTACGACCGATATAACGGTTCTTCATAAAGCCTTCACGGAATTTCACACCCAGAATGTTTGCAAGTTCCATAGCCGAAGTACGGGAGGTATCTGGAATTGGAATCACCACATCAATATCGTGTTCTTCACCCCACTCACGCGAAATTTTATAGGCGAGTTTTTCACCCATCTTCAAACGTGCTTTATAGACTGAAATACCATCGATAATCGCATCTGGACGTGCAAAATACACATATTCAAAGATACATGGACGATATTCCGGATTGGTTGCACATTGCTGGGTAAACAATTGTCCATCGAGATCAACAAAAATCGCTTCACCTGGAATCACGTCACGCTCAACTTTAAAACCCAGTGCAGTCAATGCAACTGATTCAGAGGCAAGAATATATTCTTTGCCTGCTTCAGTTTCACGCGAACCCAAGATTAATGGTCGAATACCATTTGGATCACGGAAACCCACCAAGCCATGCCCCGTAATCATCGCGACAACCGCATAACCGCCCTTACAGCGCTCATGAACACGAGAGACCACATGGAAAATATCATCTGCAGTTGGATTGAGTTTCGCGCGTTTTTGCAATTCATGCGCAAAAACGTTTAGAAGCACTTCAGAATCTGAATCGGTATTCATATGACGAAGATCTGTTTTAAACAAATCATCGTGAATTTCTTCAGCGTTGGTCAAGTTACCATTATGCGCCAAAGTAATACCATAAGGCGAGTTCACATAAAATGGCTGCGCTTCTGCACTGCTTGATGAACCTGCTGTTGGATAACGCACATGACCAATACCGTAATTACCTAGCAATGCACGCATATGACGCGTATGAAAAACGTCCCGTACCATACCGTTGTCTTTACGGAGGAACAAACGCCCTTCATGACAAGTTACTATTCCGGCTGCATCCTGACCACGATGCTGTAACATCGTTAATGCATCAAACAACATTTGGTTAACAGGTGATTTACCAGCTATACCAACTACTCCACACATAGCAACCTCGCAAACAAGCTAGGATTAATAAAAAGGATTATTCGTTGATTCATCTGTACGCGCTGCATGCTGCTGCGTTTTATCAGATGATGAGTCGGAAGATTTCGGTGTACCTTCGGACTTGATATGATCGAGTGCGCCATGTGCGGCTTCTTTAGAAAGCTCGGTTGCCCATGGGGCATAAGGCAAAAGGAGTTGCACAAATTTAGAGTGTTTCCAATGCGGAGAACTTTCCACCCAAGGGCCTATGCCTTGCATGGTAATGAGTACAATCATTAAACCCTTTAAAGAGCCAAATGCACCACCTGCCAATCTGTTGAGGGGGCCAAGTTTTAGACTCTTTAATATCTTGTTGAGGAATGCAGTAATAATCCAGGTTAAAACCACCATCACCAATACAATAAATGCAAAAGCTGCAATTTTTTGTACTACCGGATCTGCACTGAGTGAGACCATCGAAGGTGCCAGAATGGTTGCATATTTTGCACCGATGATGAGTGCAAAAATCCATCCTACCAAGTTCGCAAAGGCTGAAATCAATCCTTTTCGCAAACCGTTTAGCCCTCCAATGAGCAAAATAACCAGTATAAAGATATCCAGTGTATTCATGGGGTTTTTAGCGCATCAACGCAATCTTTAATAAGCGTTGGACCTGTATATATGAGGCCACTATAGATTTGTACAAGGCTTGCACCGGCATCTTGTTTTGCAACGGCCTGCTCACCCGACAAAATACCACCTACACCAATCAATGGAATTTGACCCTGCAATGCTTTTGAAAATGCAGCAAGACAAGCGGTACTTTTTTCAAACACCGGTGCACCAGACAAGCCACCCGCTTCATTTCCATGCTTGCTATTTTCCACGCCTTCACGTGACAAAGTCGTATTGGTTACAATCAAACCATCAATTTTAAACTGGATCAATTGCTTTGCAATAAATTCGATATCTTCAGACGTTAAATCCGGAGCCACTTTAAGCACCAAAGGTACATAATGCTGATGTTCTTCAGCCAGTTCAAGTTGACGCTTTCTTAACGTTTCCAGCAACTCTGTCAGCGCATCACCACTTTGCAAGCTACGCAAATTTTTGGTATTCGGTGATGAAATATTAACAGTAATATAAGATGCGTAGTTATAGACTTTTTCCAGACAGATCAGATAATCATCGACCGCATTTTCAACTGGAGTATCAGCATTTTTACCAATATTAATGCCTAAAATGCCTTTGAACTTTGCTGCTCTGACATTTTCAATGAGTTTGTCTACCCCATCATTATTAAAACCCATACGGTTAATAATGGCTTTTTCTTCAGGCAAACGGAATAAACGCGGATGCGGATTGCCCGCTTGTGGACGCGGTGTAATGGTTCCAATTTCAATAAAACCAAAGCCCAGTCCAGCCAAGGCATCAATATAAGCGCCATTTTTGTCTAAACCGGCAGCTAAACCCACTGGATTGGGAAATTGAATTCCCATACAAGTTACTGGCTTAGCGACAACGCTTTGACGCATCATGCCCATGCGATGAGCTGATTTCAATAACGATAATGTTAGCTCATGTGCACGCTCTGGTGCTAAAGAAAACAACAAAGGGCGGGCAAGAGAATACAACATATCTGTAAAAGTCTACTGCTTTTTAAGTCGCCATATTATAGGCCTAGCCCATAGAAAACGCCATGCTTAACAGATCTTTATTTTCACCCATTATTGCACTGTCGCTGATAATTTAATCTGCCCCGTATCAGAAATTAACTCTATTTTTTCAAGACTTAGACCCATTTGCGCCAATTGGGTTAAAAAATTAGCCAAAATGGCATAATTTTCATGTGATGCCACAATTTGAATTTGATCACCGGTTTGCTGAGATGCAACCGACAAACCTTGTTGCTGGGCAACGCGCTGAACCTTATCAGCGGCATTTAACTGCAAATCATCCGCAGGTTTCATAGTTACTGCATTACTTTGCATCCAGACCATCATGTCTTTTAAATCATTGACCCGACTTTGCTGCTTATTTGCTCCTGCATGCATAAACCAAAGTGCCGAGCCAATGGCCACAATTCCAACAAAAATAGTGGTAAAAATCACCAAATATCGTTCACGTACGGACAGCCGATCCAGATAATCCGTGATACGTTCTAAGGATTGATCAATGGAGCCTTGTAATTTCTCTGCTGTTTTCATTATTGTATTTTCACCAATCCAAGTGCCCCCGTGCCATTCGGCTGAATATTGCCTAATTCAACTTTAAACCCTTGCTGATTCAGCTGTTGGGTTAAATTCTGCAATGCCGCAGCGGAATTGGCTTTCAATTCCATATTTAAAACTGAGGCATCGTAGTTGATCCGATTTGCCACAATTTGATTTTGCATTAAAACCGGCCCCACCCGGCTGAGTAACTGCAAGGCTTGAGTGTTAGCACTTTTATTTAAACGCACATGACTTTCAAACTGACTTTTTAAATTCTGCTCAGTAACACGACTACTCTGCCCAAACCAATATTTATATTGATCAATCGCTTGTAGCGCAGTCTGGTCTGCAACTTTTTTATATTTATACCAGCGAATTGCATCATAGCTAAACTGAACCATCAAAGCTGCGACCAGCACAGCAGCACATGCTTTCCAATACCCTGCTACAGCGGTGCTATTTTTGGCTTTTGGCAGAATATTAAAAGGATGAGCTTTGGTTTTTTTTAAAACTGGCACTACATAATGAAAAGACTCTATCTGTTCCTGCGTAAGCATGGCTTCAAGACTTTGTATCTGTTCGGCAGTCAAATTGCTAATTTTATAATGTTGCCCTTGAGGTTGATAATCCAGAAACAGGCCTAAATCATCAATCGAATTTCCCATAAATTCATTTTCGCGAACCAGCAAACGCCCCGATATATTGGCAATGACGGTTTGACCTGCGTCAGGAATGGGTAAAACCAGAAAGTCTGGCAACAAGGAAATGACCTTCACTGTAATCAAGTTGAGAGCATGTTGTAGTGTTTCAACAGTACTATTAGCAATACCCAGAATAAACAACTGATCTGGATTTTGAAAATGATGCAACACTTTCATTGAATCAATGGGTAAAACCACAAATTCTTCTAATAGATATTTAACCCCTTCCCCACCCAATTTTTTATATTGCGATTTGGCTAAAGTCTGCTGCAGCATTTGTGCATCACGGCTTGGAAAAAATACAACGGCTTCTTCCCCATGATAGGCTTGAGTCTCTTGAATCAAATGTTCCAGACTAGAAGCCGGATACCAGCTTTCCCCAGTCGACCATTGCCAAACCCCATTGGCTTCAGGCATCCATAAATACAACATTAATATTTTTCTGCCGTTTTAATTAATATGTTATGTGTTTGGAATAAAGCTTTTTAACTGAGTGGATAATCCAGCTGCAATGACTGCTTGCTCGTAAATTCGTGCTTCAGCCAGAGCATACGGATGAAAAGGTTCCGCTGTCAATAATGATGAAATATGTGCCACCACATTCATATGACAAACGACAACTACAGATTCATAAGGTAACTGTGATAACCAGTCAACTGCTGCTTTCGCATCATCTTCAGGCTTAATCTTATTACACACCAGCATAGGCACATCATTAAAATAATGCTGCAGATGTGCCAATGTTTCCTGTGCGCGTAATAAAGGACTGACCACAAATACATCAGGCTGAATAATATCTTTCAAGTATTCAGCAGTTTGCTGTGCCTGCTTATGCCCTCGCTTGGTTAATGGACGTTTGTCATCATTACCATTGACCGCGGGAGAAGCTTCAGCATGACGGACTAAAGTGAGTTGCATAAAATTTCCTTATTTTCAATATGCAGCAATTATAACCCAGCTTTATGACAGCGCTCATTCATTCAAATATTGAAATTACACTTCATGGTGTGGCAATACGAATTCCACGTCGCTACGATGGCCATTTTTCATCAGTGAAAGCGCAATACTTAAAGGCGGTGCCCCCTCAAAAATGACATCATATAAAGCACTGGTAATTGGCATATACACATCCAATTCTTCTGAACGGCTACGTACCTGAATAATGGTATTAATTCCTTCCGCTGTCTGTCCCAATTCCTCGGTTGCCTGTTGCAAGCTCTTGCCCGATCCTAAAGCAAAACCGACCTGGTAGTTACGACTTAATGGACTGCTACAGGTTGCGAATAAATCACCAACCCCTGACAACCCTAGGAACGTCAGTGGGTTTGCCCCCAATTTCACTGCAAAGCGACTCATTTCAGCCAATGCACGGGTTAAAATCATACTTTTGGTATTTTCACCCACTTTATAAGCCGCAGCCATTCCCATTGCAACTGCATAGATATTTTTCAATGCGCCGCCAAGTTCAACACCATGCACATCATCACTGGCAAACACGCGGAATAATGCACTGTGTAAAGCTTGCTGCACTGCATAACGCACCAGTTCAGACTGACTGGCAATGACCGTCCCTGCGGGCTGACCTGCCATAATTTCTTTGGCTAAATTCGGCCCAGAAAGCACACCATAAGGCACTTCTGGTAATTCTTCACGAATAATATCGCTCATAAAACTAAAGGTTTTTGCTTCAATACCTTTGGTTAAAGAGACAACCGCCTGTGAAGTAATAAAGGGCTTAATCTGTTTTAGCACATCACGAAAAGAATGGCTGGGAATCGCCACCAAAATAATGTCACGATTACAAATAGCCGTTTCTAAATCGGTCACTGCCTTTAATCCAGACTCCAAACTGAAATCTGGCAAATAACGTTTATTAATATGAGTTTCATTGATTTCATTGGCAGCAACTTCATCGCGAATCCAGATCATGGTATCGCAACCATTTCTTACTGCTGTATTCGCCATGGCAGTACCAAAACTGCCACCACCCAAAACGGTTACCCGTAACGCTGTTTTTTGATCTATCGATACCGGTTCAACGAGATCTGAAAATTTCAACTCTGACATTATTTTTATATCTCAATTCATGATTCAATAAAGTTATTTATTCCAATAACTCACATAATTTTGGCTATTTATTTCTGCACGTGCGGGAATCGCTTTTACGGCTGTTCCAATATAAATAATTCCGGAAATTAAATCTTCTGCTGCAAGACCTAAAGCCTGCTTAAACAACTTCGACTCGATCACTGCACCACTTCGCCACATGGTTGAAAAACCCTGAGCCTGCAAAGATAGCAAAAAGTTTTGTATCGCTGCACCGGTACTTAAGGTTTGTTCAAAATCAGGAACTTTCGGATGCGGCTTAAATTGAGTTAAGGCTAAAACCAAAAGTGGCGCACGAAAAGGATGGTTTTTAACACGGTCTAACTGAGTCTGATCTGTTTCACCCAAATCTGCGATTGCTTGAGATAATAATTCACCAAAGGCTTCACGCTGATCATCCGGAATGACCACAAAACGGGTCGGTTTTAAACGGTGATGATCGGGTGCTGTCAAGGCAGCCTGAAAAGCTTTTTCCAACTGCGCAGCATCTGGTGCAGGTTCGACCAAATGACCAATTGACTGACGCTGATGAATATTAAGATGAACCGTATCTACCGCTGAATCCGTCATTAACTTTTATATCTATGTACTAAAATATTTGATCAAGATTAGCATATTCTTATTCAGATACTCTAGAGTATTGAGTCAATGTCTCCCTCTTCATTTCAGTGTTAAAGTTAGAATAATCACAGAGTAACCATATAAAACTGCATATTTTATACAAGTCCTTCAAAAATCATTCAAAAAATCATGTTCCAATAACTTTAATTCTTTTAAAACAATCCCGGGGGAAAATGATGAATAAAGTTTTTGCACTCGCTTCAACAATTGCAGCAACGCTTGCCCTAACCGCATGTGCGTCAAACCCAACCAATTCACTTGCGATTCAAAAGCAAAATAACCAATATGAAGTGACTGGTGTAGGTAAAACCAATCTTATTTCTAAAAACAATGCGATTACTGCGGCCAACAATACCTGCGGTAAAAAAGCCACTGCTGTCGTGATTGATGAAAAAACTGAATACAACGGTGCTTTAAAAGGTGTAGTGGATGAAAAAACCGGACAAATGATTCAAGCTGCAACCAGCGTACTGGGTACTTTAGCCGGTAAAAGCGGTAGCCTAGCGCGTGATGAAGATTATCAAACAGTTATGGCCTTTAGCTGCCGAGCAAACTAATACTCAGACTCTGTTAAACCTATGGATAAAACAGGGTGTTTTAGAGTATGACCATAAAAAGCCGCTTATGTTAAGCGGCTTTTATTTTATCTGTTATTGAATGCTAAAAATTAACAATAACCTTCCAAACGGGTTAATGGTAATTTCTGGCCAATGGCTTTTTCAATTTCTGGAAGATAGAACGCATCATCTTCCGACAAGAAACTAATACTTACACCACGCGCACCCGCACGACCAGTACGACCAATACGGTGCACATAATCATCCGACTGTTCAGGCAAAGTAAAGTTCACCACATGCGATACACCGTCGACGTGAATACCACGACCCGCAACATCGGTTGCAATCATAATATTATGTTGACCATTTTTAAATTGATCCAGCATTTTGGTACGTTTATCTTGAGCAATTTCACCTGATAACATCACCACTTTATAACCATCTTTTTTCAAATGATCATACAATTTACGTACTTGGTCACGACGATTTGCGAAAATCATGACTTTTTCAATCGGTTCGTCACGTAAAATTTCTTGCAACAATTTATACTTATCTGTTTTTGCAACCATATAAACACGTTGCTCTACATCGGCATTGGTTTTCTTTTCCGGCTCAATTTCAACAGTCACGGGTTCAAACAGCCATTGTTGCGCCAAATTCAAAACATCATAGCTAAAGGTTGCAGAGAACATGAGTGTTTGGCGTTGTTCTTTACGCGGTGAATAACGCACAATCCGTTTTACTGATGGAATAAAACCCATATCCAGCATACGGTCTGCTTCATCAATCACTAAAAATTCGATTTGATCCAACCAGACTTCTTTTTGTTCAACGAAGTCAATTAATCGACCGGGTGTTGCCACAATAATATCAACAAATTGTTTATTCAGTTGTGCTCTTTGCTTATCAAAATCTACACCACCCAATAAAGTTACCAGATGCAAATCTGTAAATTTAGTTAAATCTTTGGCATCACTTTCAATTTGTAAAGCCAGCTCACGCGTTGGAGCAATAATCAATGCCCGTGCTTCGCCACGAAAGCGTTGTTCTTTAATTGGATTATTAAGCAAGTCATTAATCACACTGACGAGGAAAGCAGCAGTTTTACCCGTACCTGTTTGTGCACGACCAATGGCATCATGTCCAGCCAAAGTGAATTTCAAAACCTTTTCCTGAATAGGTGTCATTTCTTTGAAACCTAAAGCATCAATTGCTTGTTTAAGTTTCGGATGTAAATTTAAGGTTTCAAAACCAGATGACATAAAGATGCGCTCTAACTTAATAATCAGGAAAAATTGTAGCTTATTATAAACAAAAACGCCCCAAATTACATTGGGGCGTTCTCATGAATAATCAGGCGATTAGTCTAAAGGTTGTACTTCTTCAGCTTGGAAGCCTTTTTGACCTTTAACTACGCTGAATTCAACACGTTGACCGTCACGAAGTGAACGGTGACCGTCACCTTGGATAGCGCGGAAATGAACGAATACGTCGTCGCCGCCGTTACGTTGAATAAAGCCGAAGCCTTTAGTGTCGTTGAACCATTTAACTACGCCTTGTTCACGAGCTGTCATAAGTTAATCCTCATTGTATTTAATAGAAGGACCACCCGGTGTTGCAAACAGCAGAGTAAACAAGGTTTAAAAATAATTTTTATTTCTAAGCTTGTAATCATTCTGTATTACTATTAACAAAATCCCGGTTACATCCATTGCAATACCCAACTTTAAAGACAAATTTAACGATGTCATTAATTTGAATACGCGACGAGCTTAACACGGGTTTATAACAATTCATACTGTTTTTTTTGAATAATTTTCTTTTTGATCAGTTTCTTTTTTACCAATTATTTCCTTATTTATATAAGTACTTTTTATGTTGGGATTATATAATTTTATTTAGCTTTGGCACCAAATTTGCTAATATTTCACAAAGTTTTTGCAGAAATTTAATGAGATGAATGATCTAGCCAGTACAGCAATTATCATAGATGCGATGGGCAAGCCCTGCCCCATGCCATTATTGATGCTTAAACGAGCGATCAAGAACAAATCAGAGCAAATATATTTGTTAAAATCTTCAGATCCGCATAGTCAGCAAGATGTAACGCGCTATTGCCAAATTCATCAACTCAAATGCACAGCGACAAAAATAACTGATTTTGAATATCACTACTTAATTGAATCTTAATTATTTTCAATTAAACTGTAGCTTTTCAAATTTGCATAAAAAATTACATTTCTCTACCCAATATTCCTTAATTCAAGAAAATATTGGATTAAGATAAAATTTAAGTTGGTTATGCCATCCAATCCTTTAAGGAGAACACATGAGTGACAGCAGCAATCAATTGATGCCCCTGTCATTATCTGCGCCAGGGGTAAATCTCGGTGCTTATATCAGTACTGTCAATCAGATTCCTATTTTAACGGCTGAACAAGAAAAAGAGTTAGCCGAACGGTATTATTACGACCAAGACTTAGATGCTGCGAAAATGCTGGTCATGTCGCATTTGCGTTTTGTGGTTCACATTGCCCGCAGTTATGCCGGTTACGGTTTGCCTCAAGGTGACCTGATTCAGGAAGGCAACTTGGGTTTAATGAAAGCGGTGAAACGCTTCGATCCGAACATGGGTGTACGTTTGGTTTCTTTTGCTGTGCATTGGATTAAAGCAGAAATTCATGAATATGTGATTCGTAACTGGCGTATTGTTAAAATTGCGACCACGAAAGCGCAACGCAAGCTATTCTTCAATTTACGCAGCTTGAAAAAATCGAGTAAAAAATTAACCCTTGAAGAAGCAAAATCGATTGCTAATGACTTAAATGTCACCCCTGAACAAGTCCTGGAAATGGAAGGCCGTTTAACAGCGTATGATGCTGCATTTGAGGCCCAAGGGGATGACGATGACGAAGGTTCAACCCATGTTGCACCGGCTTTATATCTAGAAGATAATCGTTACGACCCTGCGCGTTTAGCTGAAGAAGAAGACTACGAAGAACAAAGCACGTCTGCGCTGCATAGTGCCATGGATCAGCTGGATGACCGTTCGCGTAACATTTTACAGCGTCGCTGGTTAGATGATGAAAAATCAACCCTGCATGAGTTAGCAGCTGAATATAATGTCTCTGCTGAACGTATTCGTCAGTTAGAAAAAAATGCCATGGAAAAAATTAAAGTCGCCATGTCTTCTAATTAAGATATCGGACTGGTTTTATTCGGTAATAAAGAAAGGGCTGTGTGCCCTTTTTTTATGATTTAGACATTGGTACTGTTGCTTTAACCTTTTGTGCAAAGCATAAAATATGCTAAGTTAGGCGCAAATTTCCTCAGGTGATAATTGCTTATGTGGATTGCAATTTCAGCCCTTAATCTCGCATTTGCCGTGATGCTGGGTGCTTTTGGCGCACATGGATTAAAAGCACACGCAAGCGAAGCGCAATTGGCTTGGTGGCAGACAGCAACTGATTATTTTTTCTATCATGCACTTGGTCTTTTAGCCCTCGCCATTTTAGCCAAAGTGATTCCACAGCTTCCAATTAAAGCCAGTTTTATCCTGATTCAAGTCGGTATTTTCTTTTTCTGCGGCTCACTTTATGTGATGGCTTTAGGTTTACCTCGTGTTTTAGGTGCAATTACCCCGATTGGCGGGGCTTTAATGATTGCAGGATGGCTGATCCTTGCCTGGAATGCATTGAAATATGCGAAATAAACTCAGAGATAAAGAAAGTAAAATAGGGAAAATACCATGCATATTTATTTAAATGGCGAATCAAAAAATACTTCATGTACGAATTTACTGGAATTGATTCAGGAACTGGCTTTGGAAGGCAAACGCTTTGCTGTAGAACAAAATGAAATGATCATTTCCAAAAGCAAACTGGCACAAACCCCTATTTGCGCTGAAGATCAGATTGAAATTATTCATGCCGTCGGTGGCGGCTAATTCGGAGCTCCCATGGAAGATACCCCGCTTATAATAGGTTCACGTACATTTAATTCACGTTTATTGGTTGGTACAGGTAAATATAAAGATTTAACTGAAACTGATTTAGCCATTCAAGCCAGTGGCGCAGAGATTGTCACAGTCGCAATTCGTCGGGTCAATATTGGTCAGCATCCTGATCAGCCGAATTTGCTTTCTGTCGTACCGCCTGAAAAATACACCATCCTGCCAAATACAGCAGGTTGTTTTGATGCCAACAGTGCTATTCGTACCTGTATGCTTGCACGTGAACTTCTGGATGGTCATAATCTGGTTAAACTGGAAGTTCTGGGTGATGAAAAAACCCTTTATCCCAATATCACTGAGACCTTGAAAGCCGCTCGTACCTTAATTGATGATGGTTTTGAAATTATGGTG